>SXHT01000242.1 GCA_005773095.1 Planctomycetaceae bacterium | reverse complement strand
CTGGCCACCCAAAAGCCATGACGCACGCGATTGGAAGCGGTCCGCTTAATCACCCGTACGTTTTCGACGAATTGAGGCTCCGCACGCCAGTGGGCCTTGAAGGGTTCATCGCCGCGAAGGAAGTCGAAGGCGCGATAACCTTCGGCAATGGCGCGCTGCAGGCTGGCACAGAGCATCATCTGGCCGGGGCTGTAGTCGATTCCCGCAGGATCAATTCCACCTTGATAGGTATAGAGCGTTTTCTGGCCGGCCAGATTGTATTCGACCGCCAGCGGCTGGCCGTCCACTTCAAGCCACACTAGTCGTAGCACGCCGCTGGGCAGCAGCTCACGGGTCACGGACCGATGAAACTCTGCGTACTGCCAGGAGGCAAAGCAACCCGACCGGCCTTGGCTTCGCTGCCGACGCTCGTGCAACCGCACGAGCAGATCCCAGGCGTAATTGAATTCGTCGTCGCACGTCGCCTGGTGGACGACGGCTCGGCCGGTGTCGAAGAATTCGCGCTGAGAGCGGCGCAGCCGTTTGCGATGCGACTTGCTCAGCATCGCCAGATAGGCTTCCCAGGTGTGGGGCAGGTTCACCCTCCAACAGTTTGCCGTTGGTCGACGATGGACGAGGTTGTCGTGCCGCTCCAGCTCGGCGAGCAGAAGCTGCATCATGTTGTCGTCGCGCGAGATCGCCTCGAACTCGATGCGGTCCCAGTGGCGCACGGAGTTTTGCGTCAGCCAGTCGGCAACGTGCAGAGGATCGCTGAGCGAGCGGGAGATGGCATCGGCAACAGCTCGTTCGTAACCCGGCTGGCAAAGCACCGTTGAGTAGTCCGTGCAAACCTCGCCGGAACCCAAGAACCGCAGCGTGCGGCCGTCGTTGAGCGAGTGCTCGATGTACCACGGCGCGATCGCCACCAAACGATCGGGGGCCGCAAACACTGCGAGCAGATACAACTCTTTATCACTGACCGCGCCGCGGCCCCGATCGCCGGCCAGCGCGCGTTCTCGGCAAGTATTGCCATACACGCGCCACCAGCCTTCCAGCCATTCCCAGCGTCGCGTTGGCACGTCGCCGGCCAGCTCGTTCCAACGCGTGCGCAGCGAGGCCAACTCGGCGAGCGTCGAAAGCTGAAATACTTCAAGCGACGGATGCATGCGCATGCGACCTACGCGATCGAAACAATCAGGGGGAAATCCATGCTTAAATGTTGGTTACGCGTAGCGAGATGCAACCGGGACTGGGTCGAAAGTCGGTTTCGCGGCGGGAACCTGTTGGGCAAAACCCCTTTTTGCCCGTGAACGGTCCCCTTCTCGATCCGCAACCGTTCACGGACCAGGCGAGGGGGACAGGCACTTTTTCCCGGGAACCACGTTGGACAACCTCCTGACAGAACGATGCCCCTCTCCTGAATTCGCCGGGGAAAAAAGCCAGTCCCCGGCCCGCGAACGGTCACCTGGATCCCCCGGACCTGGCGGTCTTTACCGATTGGCACCGACTTTGCCGGCGGTCGATGACGGGTGGCGCGGCCTTGGTCCCTTTTCCTGCAACCCCTGCCACCCCGCCATCCGAGAAAACTAGCATGGCCCGGTCCACTCCCCCCCCCGTTTCTGCCAATGACATTCTGCGCACCCTGCACGACGAGCCTCGCCGCTGGCTAATTCCCGCGGTCGTGGTCGCGCTGGCGTCGCTCGTGTTTGCCATCGCACGCCCACGCGTCTGGGAGGCATCGCAGTCTTTGGTCGTCCGCGATGAAGTCTCGAACGATGCCCTGCGCAAGGCCAATTCCTCCCGCGCCGAAGACACAAAAGCGGCTCAGGAAACCGTCTTGGAACTGGCCCACAGCCAGTCGGTGCTCCGGCGGGCTCTGGAGATCGTCGGCCCGGGCGTTTCAAGCGCCGCTGACTTTCCAACGGCCAGGGAGGTGGAAGAACTCGCCGAAAACATCCAGCTAACGCCCCCCAAGGGAAGTGAGTTTGGCAAAACCGACATCTTCTACCTGAAGTCGCAGGATCGCGATCGCGAGCGTGCATTGGCCCTGGCGCGGACGGTCAGCGAACAGGTGCAGTCCAGCTTCGAAAGCCTCCGCAAGACCAAGGTGCGCAGCGTGATTCAGGAATTGGAAAAATCGGCCGCGCTCGCAAGTCACGAACTTGATCGTTCCACAAGCGAACTGGCCGCCATGGAGCGCCTCATCGGCGGTTCCGACCTGGGCGAACTGCGGATCATGAACGAGCTGCCTTCCGGAATGAGCGATCTGCGTAACGAATCTTTTGCCATTGAGGGTGAGCTGCGGAAGGAAATAAGTGAAAAACTGCAGAATGAGCAGCTCCTGGCGATTCTCAAGGCCGCGGCGGTCGATCCCGGCGAACTGGTCGCCTGTCCCAACAGCTTGCTCAATTCTCAGCCCGGTCTCAAGCGTTTGAAGGATGGTCTGGTCGATGCCCAGATCAAACGTGCGACGCTGTCAGGTTCCATGTCTCCTGAGCATCCGCAGGTGCAGGCGGCGCATGAGGCAGCCGAGCAGATTGGTGTCGATTTGCACAGTGAGTTAGCCATTGCCGTGCGAGCGATCGAAGCCGACTTGAGGCTGAGCGGCAACCGCATTGCAAGCCTCGAAGTGCAGAAGGCGAAACTGCATGACCGGTTTGATAAGTTGGCAGACATTCGTGCGCGCTACAACAACCTGGTCGCGATGGCCAGGCATCGAGGCGAGATTCTCAAAGCGGCCGAACTAGAACTGGCCGAAGCGCGATCGAAGCAAGCCACCGCGCACACCGGCGCGCTCTTGCAGTTGATCGGCGAACCTGTCACCGGCACGCGACCCATCGGTCCCGGCGGAGCGACGATTGTGCTGGCCGGCATCTTCGGCGGTCTGATTCTGGGCCTGGGTTTGGTTGTCCTCACGGCCAGGCCGCAGCCTTTCTCCGCCGAACAAATCGCAAATCCAGATGAAGGTGAAGGCCAAGGCGTTACGGAGCGAATTCTCACGGTGCCCAAGCACCGCAACGAAACCCGTCGTTCATCGCCCCTGCCGGTGGGTGGGGAGGAATCGTTACCTCTCCTTGAACCGACGTGCCTCGGCGGTCCCGCGGCCTTCGCTCAAGAACCCGCCTTCGCGACCGTGGCCGGTCTGCCGACCGCGGCGTCGCCTTGCGGTCCTCTCACCTTCCGCCAGGCCCTCGAGCGGATCTCGTCGCTCAAGAATCGATTGTAGCAGATGCGCAAGATCGCAGGCGCGCCGGCCGACCTGAAACTGACGCTGCGATGGGAACAGGCGGCTGGGGACGCCCCCGGCCGTGGCCAGCAGGGTTGCCCGGAAGCGCCGAATACCCGCTGCTGCGCTTCCGCGGCGGCGCGCGAAGCATGCCTGCGACCCATGAGCTACCGTTAAGATGCCCGACTCTTTCCCCCCGCCACAAGACGACGCGCGATGCCTACCGACCTCATCGAGCAGCCCAAACAGAAACCACCAACAATCGCGGCGCCGCGCTGTGCGCCTGGCACTGTCCGCGTCCTGCACGTGATCAACGGCGAGCACTATTCGGGCGCCGAGCGTGTCCAGGACTTGCTCGGATTGCGGCTGGGCGAATTCGGCTTCGATGTGAGTTTTGCCTGCCTCAAGCTGGGCCGGTTTGCCGCGCTGCGGCAAGCGCGAAACGCGGAATTGTTCGACGCACCCATGCGATCTCGATTCGATGCGCGTCCTGTGGCGGCGCTGGTGCAGATCATTCGGAAACACAATTTTCAGATTGTGCATACCCATACGGCACGCTCGGCGCTCGTGGGCTCGATCGCGGCCGGCATCTGCCGCGTGCCGCACGTGCACCACCTGCACAGTCCTACGTCGCTGGACACCACGCGATGGCTTGCCAATCATCTGAACATGGCAATCGAAAAGTTTAGCCTCCGACACGCCGACGCCGTGATCGCCGTTTCGCATAGTTTGGGCAATTATGCCCAGGCTCGTCGGCTGGGCGGCCGGAGGATGCCGAACATCGTGCCCAATGGCGTGCCCACGCAAGGTCCGCTGCGTGAGCGGGCCACACCGAGCGGCACTTGGACGATCGGTTCTGTGGCACTGTTCCGTCCGCGTAAAGGATTGGAGGTCCTGTTGGAAGCCGTGGCCAAACTTCGTGCACGTGGTTTGCCCGTCCGTTTGCGCGCCGTCGGCACTTTTGAGACCACCGAGTACGAAGTCCGGATCAAATCGCTTGCCGATCAATTGAAACTCACGACGGCCATCGACTGGACCGGATTTGCTCGCAACGTCTCCGGCGAGCTGGAAAAAATGGATTTGTTCGTGCTGCCGAGCCTGTTCGGCGAAGGACTGCCGATGGTCATTCTGGAAGCCATGGCCGCCGGCGTGCCCGTCGTGGCCACGCGGGTTGAAGGCGCCCCCGAAGCCATCCGCGACACCCTCGACGGCCTGCTCGCCGAGCCAGCCAACGCCGATGATCTGGCGGCTCGCATCGCCGACGTGGTCATGGGTCGCATCGACGGGCAATCGCTCCGCCAAAGCGCCCACGAGCGTCAATCGCAATGCTTCTCCGATCGCAGCATGGCTGAAGGCGTGGCGGCCGTTTACGATCGGGTGCTTGCATCGCGAAGCGCTGCGGGCAACCGCCCCGCAGCAAATCATCCCGAGTCCCAAGTCCCGAGTCCCAAGTCCCTGGTCCTGATGGGCACGCGGATCGACAACCTGACAATGCCCGAGGCGATCGACGCGATCAAATCGCGGCTTGACGGCGATGCGCCGACGCAGGTCTGCTTTGTCAATTCCGACTGCCTGAACATCACCTATCGCGATCGAGACTACCGGCGTGTGCTTGGCGACGCGCAGCTGGTCTTCGCCGATGGCATCGGCATGAAGATCGCCGGCAAAGTCCTGGGCCGGCCAGTCCGCGATAATCTCAACGGCACCGACCTTTTTCCGCGGCTGTGCATGGCGCTGGCCGGCGGTGGGAAGAGTCTTTACCTGCTCGGCGGTCGACCTGGTGTTGCCGAGGCCGTTGGCCGCTGGATTACGACCCATGTTCCCAGGTTGGAAGTCCGTGGCACACGCAACGGTTATTTTCTTCCCCACGAGGAGCCCGCGATCATCGCGGAGATCGCCGCGAGCCGTGCCGATCTGCTGTTGGTGGCCTTCGGCGCTCCGCGGCAAGATGCCTGGATCCACGCTCACCTGGCCGAAACCGGCTGCCGAGTAGGCATCGGCGTCGGCGGACTGTTCGATTTCGTAAGTGGGCGGGTGCCCCTCGCTCCACACTGGATTCGCAAGCGCGGCTTCGAATGGCTCTACCGCATGTGCCAGGAACCCCGCCGTCTGGCAAGACGCTATCTTGCCGGCAACCCGATGTTCCTGCTAAGGCTGCTCCGAGAGCGATTCCTCGGCGAACGTGCCGTCGTCGATACGAAGCGATCAATCAAGCCGGCAATCTCGCGAACTTCGATTCATTCAACTGACGCGTCAAGCTGCTGAGCGCCCATTGCACGCGAGGCCGGGAGGGAGCCGGGTTCGCCTCCCCAGGATTTCCATTCTTCGACACTTAGCGGCTGATCGGGTTTGAAAGACAAGTCCGCACTCGTCTCGAAGGGTTTGCGCATGAAAAGGGTTTGTACCGCCACAAACGCCGAATGAGTTTGCGGCACGTCCACCAGCCAGGCCAGTGGAATCCCATCGCTTAGCAGTTTCCGCTGGAACGATCGGAGCAGGGTGGAATCCTGACGAATTGTTCGCGGCGAGACCGCATGCTTGATCGCATACGCGGCAAGTAATCCCGCGGATTCGCCAATATTCCACTCCACCGGATGCAAGCGATAGCAGCCGTTGCTGATGTGCGTTGTGCCAATGTTCTTTGCGGCGGCAATCAGGTTCGCCATGCGCACGGGGATCAACGATCCCAGCGAGATCTGAAAGGGGCGCGTGCGGCAACTGACTCCCACCTCACCCGCGACGGGATGGATGTCGATGGGATACCAACCAACCCCGACGGAATCCTCAAAGTGCGCGGCCCGCGCCCCGTTCTGGAACTGAACGGAGAGCTCTTGCTCGGCCACGGTTTTCAATGCCACGATCCGGCGACTTTCTCGAATGTAAGGATACTTGGATAAGCCATCCCGGCTACCCATGATGTCTGGCCGCAACCTGAGCTCAGGAGCACCGTATCGACCGGCGCCTGCAGGCGCCTCGGTTTGCAACCAATGCAGAAATCCCAGGCTGGATTGCTTGGCCGCTTGCAACGCGCCTGCAATCTGAGCGGGCGATCCATCAATCAGGCTGCCATCGCGATAGTCATTGCCTGGCCAGTTGATCATGGTTATGTCGGCAGGATATTCACTGCCAAACTGACTGGAATCAATGAGTCTGCGATACGTCCAGAGGCCCCCTTTTGTTCCCGGCATCTTCTCGAAGATCGTGTACGAGAGCCAGCCACTTTCTTCGCCGTAAATCTCCCCGCCGTGGACTTGAATTTTCAAGCTGTAGGGTTGAGTCCTTCGGAATCGCTCGTACTGCGCGGGCCGAGGAATGACGTGTGACTCACCCAATTTGCCGCGCTCGAGCGCAAAGGTATAGGTGCAACTTTGGACGCACCGGCGCTGCACTTCCAGCGGTTGCGCGTGCGGCTCGCCTGTTTGTTGCACCGATTCCGCACCGACGCGATGTTCGGTTCCCGTAAGGGGAAGTAAATCGCCGAGTTCAGTAGCGTCCAGCACGTACTTGGGATTGAAACGCCAGGCCTGATTATCCGTCAACGATGCGGCCACAACCGACACAATTCGATCGTCGTCCACCACTGCGGCTGAAGCTTTGGCGCGGCGATAGACGGCAATGTGACCGGCCTCTGTGACCATCCTGTCCAGCAGGGCAGCAGCCACAGCCGGCTCAAAGGCCAGGTTCGTCACCCAGCAATTCCCCGGGTTGAATGGCGAATCGTCGGGGAGATGAGACGCTGCCGAGCGGTAGACGTCGCGCAAAGCGTTTCGGAGTTGATAGTAGCTGACGGTTCCACCAAACGCCTCGATGTAGACATGTTCATCGAGCGCTGCCACTCCTTGAGAAGTGAATTGGCCGCCTAGCCAGTCGGATTCCTCGATGAGACATACGCTGCAACCATGCCGCGCTGCTGCCAGTGCGGCGGCTGTTCCTCCCGTACCGCCGCCGACCACAAGCACGTCGCAGTCAATATCCACAGCGACGCGATTTCCGACCCGAACCAGCGCAGACACCGGATCGCCGTCGGCTGGTACGCGCATTACGTCCACCAGCGTGTCTAAGCTCCGTTCCTCCATCGATCCCCCAACGACATTGTCGTAACGTGACGTTTGTGCGACCCGTTCAAGCAACGAAATTCCAAACGTTTCGTGAAACCGCCGGCCGACTTCGCTGGCGCCTTGGAATTTTCCGTCGGCGATCAAGCTTTGAAAAGGCCATGCGGTTGACCCCAATGGTTCCGAGGACCTGTCGGGTTGCCGCAGGCGCGCTCCGTCGGGCACCTGTTGCAAGGTCAGTTTACCGCTGTCGGGCCGGCGGTGCCGGCCGGCTTCGTGCCACTTTCCCATCCACGGCCGGCAAAGCCGGCCCTACCAGGTTGCCGAATGGAAAACACGGATTGGCCCTGGGTTCGATCGCGGAGGGCTTGACAGGACGCTTGCAGCCATTAGTTTACTCTGACAAAATTCGTTTCGCCAGGTCAGCGCATTCAATCGCTTTCGACCATCCGTTGACGCAGCGTGCGATCGCATTGGCTGGCCTGCTTTCCACCGGTGCGCGGCGGCCCATGCTGGAATTGGAGCGATGGAAGTGATCTGCGACGTTCACAGCCACGCCTGGCGGTACCCCGAAGACTTCAGTGACGACTTTTGCGACCAGGCCCAGCGCGCCCGGCCGACTGGGCAGTTCGATCTTACGGTACGCTGGGCAGACTACTGTGCCAATGCGCCGGCGGACGTGCAAACGGTGGTCTTTGGCGGCAAGGCGAAACGGAGCGGCCTCTGGGTTGACGACCAGCACGTGGCCGAGTACGTTGCCCAGGCGCCTGATCGGTTGATTGGCTTTCTCTCCGTCGATCCCACGCAGGATGGTTGGCAGGAAGAGCTGCGCCATGGGCATGAGGAATTAGGATTGCGGGGAATCAAGCTGTTGCCGATGTATGCCGGTTTCATGCCGCAAGACGAAAAGTGGGATTTCTTGTGGCGATTCGCCACGGATCACCGCTTGCCGGTCTTGTTGCACACGGGGACCACGTTTATCGCGCAAGCGCCGCTCGAATGTACGTTGCCGCGCCATCTCGACGTCGTCGCCAGGCGATTTCCGGATTGCAAGATCATCCTCGCTCATCTCGGGCATCCCTATGAAGGCGAATGTGTGGCGGTGATTCGCAAGCATGCCAACGTGTATGCCGACATCAGCGCACTCTACTATCGGCCATTTCAACTTTATCAAAGCCTGATGCTAGTGCAGGAGTACGGCGTGTGGCATAAGATACTGTTCGGCAGCGATTACCCTTTCGCCACCGTCAACAGCACCATCGACGGTTTGAAACGTTTGAACGACATGTTGGAAGGCACCCGATTGCCGCGCCTCAACCCAACCGAGCTGGAAGCGTTAATTTACCGCGATAGCTGGAGGTTACTTGGCCTATGATTCTTTCAGGAAAAATTACCCTCGTGACGGGTGCCAGTCGCGGCATTGGCCGTGCGACCGCCGAGGCGCTCGCGGCGGCCGGCGCCGATGTTGCAATCAACTACCAATCGCACTCCAACGAGGCCGAAGAAGTGGCGTCCCGCGTGCGTGCATTCGGCCGTCGAGCCATGCTTTGCCCCGGCGACATCGTCGATCATGCGGTGGTCGACGCAATCGTCGCCCAAGTGGTTGGCGAGTGGGGCAGGCTCGACATCGCCATTGCGAATGCCGCTTACAGCAAGCGAGAACCGTTTTACGAGGCCAACCTCGACGAGTTCCGGCGCTCCGTCGATGTCACGATGTGGGGCGCATTTTATCTTTTTCGGGCCGCCGCCCGACAGATGATCTCACAGGGAGGGGGAGGCTCGATCATCGGGATCAGTTCGCCGCACGCGTTCGTCCCGGTGCCCACCTCCATGGCTTACAACATGGCGAAAGCGGCCCTCGATCAGATGGCCCGAACCGCCGCCGTCGAACTTGTGAACCAGCGAATCCGCGTAAACCTGATTCATCCGGGCTGGATCGACACGCCGGGCGAGCGAAAGTTTACCGGTGAAAATGAGCTGATGGAGGCCGGCAAGAAACTTCCCTGGGGACGGCTCGGACGCCCGGAGGAAATTGCCCGCGCGGTGGTTTTTCTCTGCGATCCGGCGAGCGATTACATCACCGGCAGTTCGCTCCTGGTTGACGGTGGCATTACGTTGGTGTCGCGGCAACCCACTCGGGGATAACTCAAACACCCGGCATCGCCGGCAAAGCAATGAACATGCGTTTCAGTCGAATCAAAGCCAAGATCTCGCGCGGCGAGCCCGCCTTGTGCGTTTGCTTGCATCTCACGGACCCGTCGGTTTACGAACTCACAAGCCTGCTTGGCTTCGACGGCATCTGGATGGACCTGGAGCACCACGGATACAGCGTGGAAACGGCCGCTCAGCTGATGCGCGCCGCGCGCGTGGGCACGGCCGACATCGTTGCCCGCCCGGCCAAGGGCGAATTCATGCGGATGGGTCGGCTGTTGGAAATGGGAGCTCAGGTCATCATGTATCCGCGCTGCGACAACCCGGCCGAAGCGGCCGAGGTCGTCCGCTGGTCGAAATTCGCGCCGCTGGGTACGCGCGGCTTCGACGGTGGCAACCCCGACGGTTCGTACACCGCCGTGCCGATTGCCGAGTACATCGCTCACGCGAATCGCGAAACGCTGATCCTCATCCAACTCGAAGAACAACGTGTGATCGATCAGGCCGAAGCGATCCTCGCCACCCCCGGCGTTGACATGATCATGATCGGACCGGCCGACTTCTCGATTCTCGAAGGATTTCCAGGCGACTTTGAGAATCCCCGCATCGCGAAGGCTTTCGAAAAACTCGCCGCGGCGGCGCGCAACACGGGCAAGCACTGGGCCTGCACCGCCGGCAGCTTCGAAAAAACAAAACAAGCCATCGACCTTGGCTGCCGCCTGGTGTTCCATAACGCCGACATCGTGATGATTAAGAGTGCCATGGAACAGATCCAAACTCGGTTTGCCGAGCTGGGATTCAAGTTCAATAATCGCCTCAGAGGCGATTCGCACAGCTACCTCAAAGAATAAGTCGTGAGTAAGCAACGGCTCTTGATCATTGGTCTGGGTTCGATCGGCGAGCGTCACCTGCGCACCGCGCTGCGAACCGAGCGGGCAGACGTCATGGTCTGCGAAATTAATCACGAGTTGCTGCAAAACGTGGCCCAGCGCTATCAAGTCCGCGACTCGTGCGACGCCTTTGAGACCGCTCTCGCCGCAGGGCCCACGGCCGCGGTCATCTGCGTGCCAGCCCACTTGCATGTAACCATGGCCCATCGTTTGGCGCAGGCCGGCGTCCATATCCTTATCGAGAAGCCGCTGAGCACTTCGCTGGAAGGAATCGACGCGCTCGCTCAAACGGTGGAGCGCCGGCAGGTCGTTGCAGCCGTGGCATACGTGCTTCGGGCAAACCCAATCCTGGCGGCGGCACGTGACGCAATTCAATCCGGTCGCTTTGGTCAACCGTTGCAGTTGATATGTGTGAGCGGCCAGAACTTTCCCTATTACAGGCCCGCTTACCGCGACACCTACTATCGTGATCGAGCCACCGGCGGCGGCGCGATTCAGGATGCCCTCACGCATCTGCTCAACGCCGGTGAATGGCTGATTGGCCCCATTGATCGTGTTCTGGCCGACGCCGCGCACCAACTTTTGCCGGGTGTGGAAGTGGAAGACACGGTCCACGTAATCGCCCGCCATCAGGGCATTCCCGCCAGCTACGTCTTGAATCAACACCAAGCGCCCAACGAGTTGACTATCACCGTTGTCTGCCAGCGCGGCACCGTTCGCTACGAGTCGCACGAAAGCCGCTGGCGTTGGATGACCGACCCTGCAGGTCAATGGCACAACGAATCGGTCCAAGCGATCGAACGCGATGATCTTTTTGTGGCCCAGCTTCAGGTCTTCTTGGACGCGATTGAGCGGGACGGCAGGCCACTCTGCACGCTCGCAGAAGGCGCGCAGACGTTGCGCGCCAATCTGGCCGTCCTGAAATCACTTGACGCAGCACGCTGGACCGCCACCTAAACCTTAACGATTATGCCCCAACCTCTTCGCATTGGCTTGATCGGCGCCGGCGCCAATACCCGTTTGCGCCATATTCCCGGTCTGCAAGCGATTGCGGACGTCGAACTCGTCGCGGTCTGCAATCGCCGGCCCGAATCGACCGAATCGATCGCCCGTGAATTTGGCATCCCACGCAGCCACCGCCAGTGGGAAGATGTCGTCGCCGATCCAGACGTGGATGCCGTCGTCATCGGCACCTGGCCGTATCTGCATTGTCCGATCACCTTGGCTGCGCTGGCAGCCGGCAAGCACGTGCTGACCGAAGCGCGGCTCAGCATGAACGCTGAGGAAGCCCATCGCATGCTCAAGGCGGCGCGCGAGCATCCCAACCTGGTGACGCAAGTGGTGCCCAGTCCGTTGGGTCTCAAGGGGCACAGAGTGATGCGCGAGTTGATGGATGCCGGATTCCTGGGCGAAATGCGCGAAATTCACGTCCGCGGCCTGAACTCAGCGTTGGCCGATCCGGCGGCGCCGCTCTCCTGGCGCCAAGATGCCGGCCTTTCTGGCTGCAACATGCTCGGCTTGGGCATCCTCCACGAAACGCTCTTGCGTTGGGCGCCACCGCCGGTGCGCGTTCTGGCCCAGGTTCACGCCCACATCGGCGCGCGCATCGACCCGCGGAGTGGTTCCCGTCGACCGGTCGGCACCCCCGACAGCGTGCAGGTTCTCAGTGTTTTGGCCAACGCGGCGTGCGCTTCGTACCATTGCAGCGGCGCGACTCCTTTTGGCCAGGCGTTGGACATTCAAATGTTTGGCAGCGAAGGTGTCTTGTGCTACGACCTGCAAAATGACCGTATCCGCGGCACGAGTCGCAGCCGGTCGCCGTCAGCCAATCTCGATGAATTGCCGGAGATTGCGATCCCGCCGGAGAAGGCCGGAGGTTGGCGCGTGGAAGCGGAGTTCGTGGACGCAATTCGCACCGGCACGCCGATCCGCTTCACTGACTTCGCATCCGGCGTGCAGTACATGGAGTTCACCGAAGCAGTAGTCCGCAGTGCGAACGGGAAAACGTCCGTGGAATTGCCGCTCAAGGAATTCGAGGATTGATTCCGAGAGAATTCAATGGGATTGCGCCAAGCAACTTGGCAAAGGAGGATGATAAACGTGAAGCGAATCTGAAACCTTTGACTGGAACCCTGCGGGTGCGAAACCCGTTCAGGTAACCGTTCACGGGCCGGGGACCGGCTCATTTTCCCGGTGAATTGGTGAAAGAGGCAGTCGCTCTGTCGGGAGGTTGCCCAACGTCGATCCCGGGAATATGTGCCTGTCCCCCTCTCCTGGCCCGTGAACGGTTACGATTATTTTATACTAGGACTGCCGTCGCGGAGCTAAGCTGACACGCAGGCAATAGGCGAGCACGCCGAGCATCCCAACGAAGGAATGAACGACGGTCGAGGGCTCTGGGACTGGCGCAAGCGTGAATAAAAACTCAAATTCCGCCCCGGCAGTCGTCGGATCGTTAGCACCTCCAAAGTGTTGATGCAAGGTGTCCGCGATCGCGATCAGGTTGTAGGTTCCGGCGTCCAGGATGCCGTTCGTGTCGATGCTGGTCGTCGCGTAGCCGACTGGTTCACCGATGGCGAATACGGATGCCATCGCGATCATGTCAACCAATTCGATTCCAGCATCGGAAACGGGCCCGAACCGTTCTACCGCTCCCAGCACAGTAAAGTGAAACTGGGAATCGATCGTAAACGTGTAAGAGAAATCAGAAAGGGCTTCGCCGATTGCGGTTCCTGTACCTGCGAGGCTTGCCGACGCATGGGTCTCGCCCGTCGCTGCGACCGATGACAATTCAATTGCCGAATCTTGCAACGCCTCGCCATCCGCGGTGGCAAAATTCGGATTGTTGTCCGAAGTGGCGGTTGACATCACCGTTGAATTGAATGGATCGAAGCTGGCCGCCGAGTCCATGTCATCGTCGGTAAACAGCGCGCCCGCATCGGCAGTCGCCCCTGTGACAACCGAACGCGACTGCGAACCCATTGTTACGACGGCACCATGAACGGGCGCGACGATCGAGAAGGCCAGCACGAGGACGGCAGCAAGGACTTGCCGAAGCCGCTTGAGCTTGCGACCCCGAAATGTTTTTTGGGCGACTAAGCCGAGCAGGGCCACAGAGGCAAGGACGAGCGCGGATGGTTCCGGGACCGCTTGTACCGCAACATTGTCAGCGTAGGCAAACGTGGTCGGCGCCGCGTCGAAGCGAAGAAACAGCCGGGCATTTGCCGCCAGTGATGAGACATCGAATGCCAGATTAAAGGGAACCACGCTGTTCTGTGAAACGGGATCCGAGACAACAAAACTGTTAATCAGGGTACCGACGCCCGCGATGTCGTTACCGACTTCTGCAAACGAAAAACCGTGCCCGCTGGGCAACCAATACATTGCCACCGTCAGCGGTCCGTGCTGGTTGGAACTGTCGTTGCGCCAAAAGTTGACGCCGGTAACCCGAACCGTTGGCTGCCCGTCCCCGGTTCCCACTTCCTGGTAAAGGTGCCCGTTTGTGCCGGAGTAGGGGGTGCCATTGCCAATTCCGGCGGTTTGACCATCCCAATAGGCACCATGCGTGGCACCAATAATCAAGAAATCAGAAAATACCGGAAAAACACTATCGTTATT
>SXHT01000241.1 GCA_005773095.1 Planctomycetaceae bacterium | reverse complement strand
GTTCACCCATGACGCGGTCGCCTTCCTTGAACGCGTCATCGCTTGGGACGGCAAGTCGTGGGAGGGATGAGCGACCCGCTTCCAGAGCCCGGCACATTAACGCCAAGGTCATACTCTATGCCGACAAAATCACCGACTCAATCCAACGAGCGATCGAAGAGACGGAGCGCCGCCGCCGGATGCAGGAAGCCTACAACATCCAACACGGCATCACGCCCGAGAGTGTCAAGAAGAGCATCCGCGCCGGCATCGAAGCCGAAGCGGCGGCTCACGTCCAAGCCAACGCCGCGGTGGGAAGATCCGACGATACGCAATACATCACCCAGGAATACATCACCGAACTGGAAGCCGAAATGCTCGCCGCGGCCGATGCATTCGAGTTCGAACGGGCTGCAAAAATCCGCGACCGCATCGAAAAAATGCGACGGGCCATCGGCGAAGACATGGCCTCGGTCGATTGGAGCCCGGCAGACAAAGAAGATAGCCGCCGCAAGAAAGGCCGCGGTCGGCTGCCGAGACCCAGGCGAAGCGTTTAACGCCGTGATTGACCCACCGATGCGCGTCTTGTTGACGCCCGGATACACGCCGCTAAGATTCCTAAAGCCGTCAAGGTTGGCATTCCAGGAAAGAATTTCCCACCGATGAAACGCCGCTTATTGACATTTTCGCTGGCAGCGCTGTTTTGCGACTACCGTGCGATCGACGCAGTTCGGGCTGACGATAATTCCGTCGTTGAGCAGCGACTGGCGGAAAGCGTCAAGTATCTCGCTTCCGACGAGCTCGAAGGACGCGGCGTCGGGTTGTCGGGGCTCGACAAGGCGGCGGACTATATTGCCGGCGAGTTCGTAAAACTCGGTCTGAAGACCGATCTGCGCGCGGGAGGGCCGTTTCAGAAATTTGCAATGACCACGGGCGCCGCGCGCGGTGAACACAATGCACTGGCCTTTGCGGCGCCGGACGGCCAGCGGACCGAGCTTCAGCTTGATCAAGGGTTCACGCCGCTGGCCGTGGGCGGGGCGGGCAAGTTCGACCTGCCGCTGGCGTTGGTCGGCTACGGAATTTCCGCCAGGGACGAAGCTTACGACGACTACGCGGGAATTGACGTCAAGGGCAAGGCTCTGATTATTCTGCGTCATGAGCCCCAGCAGGATAATCCTCACAGCAAATTCAACGGCGACAAGCATTCAACCCATGCGCCGTTCGCCCGAAAGGTCTCCAACGCCTACGAGCACGGGGCAGGCGCCGTGCTTTTCGTTTCCGATACGTTCGACCTCAAGAAAAACCTCGCTCAGTTTGAAAGCCGCTGGCAAACGGCAATCGACCAGCTCGCCGAGGCGCAGGCCAGATTCAAGCAGATCGAAAAGCCCTCGGACGACCAGCGCGCCAAACATCACCGGTCCATCGGCCAACTTGTCGAGGAGATTCAAAAGTGGCAGCAGGAAATCGTCGAAGCCGGCGATCCCCTCTTGTCCTTCACCGTCGCGGGAGACACCGGCCTGCGGCGGGAAATGCCCGTCATGGTGTGTCGCAGGTCGGTGGTGGATCCTATCGTGCGTGCGGCCCTGGGCAAAGACCTGGCCGCGGTTGAGCGGGAGATCGACCAAGATCTGAAGCCGCAAAGCGTCGATCTGGCGGGCTGGCGCGCGCAGGGGCAGGCGGACATTTCCTGGACGCAGGCGGAAGTGAAAAATGTGGTCGGCGTGCTGGAAGGCGAAGGACCACTTGCCGATGAGACGATTGTGATCGGCGCTCATTACGATCACCTGGGGCGCGGCGGCGGCGGATCTGCCGAACCTGGTTCGACCGAGATTCACAACGGGGCCGACGACAATGCCAGTGGCGTAGCGGCACTCTTGGAAATCGCTCGCGTGCTCGTGGCCCATAATAAGTTGCCGCGGCGGATGGTCTTGATCGCATTCACGGCGGAAGAAACCGGATTAATCGGCAGCGCTCACTACGTGAAGGAACCACTCTTTCCGCTGGATCAAACCGTTGCCATGCTCAATTTGGACATGGTCGGCCGGCTAGGCGGCGATAAGCTGATCGTTTATGGCACAGGCACGGCCAGCGGGTTCGATCGGCTGGTCGATACGCTGGGCAAGGAATATGGGTTCGACATCAGCAAAAAGCCCGAGGGCTTTGGGCCCAGCGATCACTCGTCGTTTTACGCCAAGAAGATTCCGGTGCTGCACTTTTTTACCGGCACGAATGCCGACTATCACCGGCCGAGCGATGATTTTGACAAGTTGAATATCCCTGGCATTCGCCGGGTGGCCCAGATGACTGCGGCGATTGCGATCGCGCTTTCCGAGTCGCCGCAACGTCCCGCGTACCTGGAAACTCAGGCGGAACCTTTCGCCGCCGGCAGCGGCGACAGGCCCTACTTTGGCAGCGTGCCCGATTTCTCTCAGGACCAACCGGGCTATGCCTTAATGGGCGTGACCCGGGGCGGCCCCGCGGAAAAGGCAGGCATCCTGGGCGGCGACATCATCGTGCACTTCGGCGATAGCAAGATCGGCAATCTCAGCGATTTTGACAGCGCTTTGCGCAAATTCAAAGCCGGCGACCGTGTGCCAGTGCTGGTGAAACGCGGCTCCGACGAAGTGCAGTTGGAGGTGGTGCTGGATCCGCCGAAATAGTGCATTGGAGTTCGGGCTCAGGCCGGGCTGCGGCTCGATGCGCCGCGGAGGAAATCGGCGCTTCCGGGGCTGGCTCACGGGCCGGGGACTGGCTCATTTTCCCGGCGAATTCACGAGAGGTGTACCGTTCTGTCAGGAGGTTGTCCTGCGTGTTTCCCGGGAAAATATGCCCGCCCCGTCTCTTGGCCCGTGAACGGTTAACTCGCCGGAATTGATCTTTACGGATTGGGGCGATTCCGGCACAATCCCGCCCTAATCGACCCGACCGGATTCTCAGAACTGCTGGTCTGGCAAGTCGCTCTATGGATGGGGCGGCCCGGTCGTCCCATCAGGGCATCACGTGCAAGGAGTGCATACCGTGAAAACATTCTTCCTGTCGGCAACGAGCGTGGCGGTTCTGTTGATGCTGTACGTCGTGGCCGATGTTCAGGCCCAACGCGGCCCTGTCGCGGGGCAGGGTCCGGCGATCGGCATTGTGGACATCAGCTACATCTTCAAGAACCATCGTCGTTTCCAAGGCCAGATGGAAGCCATGAAACAAGATGCCGAGGCGACCAAGAGCCAGATCCTGAAAGAGAAGGAGCGCATCACCAAAAAGATGGAGCAACTCAAAGAGTTCAAGCCGGGCTCCGAACCGTATGGCAAGATGGAGGAAGAAATCACCCACGAGCAGGCTGAATTCAATGCCCGCGGCGCCCTGCAGCAAAAAGATTTCATGGAGCGCGAGTCTCGCGTCTACATGACCGTTTATAAGGAAGTCTCCGACGCGGTGAGCTACGAAGCTCAGAAGCGCGGCATGACATTGGTGCTGCGATTCAACGGCGACCCGGTGGAGGCGGCGAACCGCGAGTCGGTGCTCCGCGAGATCAACAAGCCAATCGTCCACTACGTACGCGAAGCCGACATTACGCCCGACGTGCTCGATGAGCTGAACCGTGGCGCCAAGCCAGCAGTGAGTGGCGGCGGCACGGCAATCCGCCCAGGTGTAGCACCGAGACAAAAGTAAAGGCCAACTCAATCCCAGCCCATCCGATGGGATGAGTTTGAGCGTCGGCTTTTCATGTTCAAGACTCGGCAACCAAGACCACGGCCAGCGATGACGCCTTTGCGTAAACAACGGACGGTTTCCGCCATGACGGCGGTGGAGGGGTTCGGCTTCTGGAGCGGGCGCGATGTGCGCATCGAATTCCACCCAGCCGAGCCCCATACCGGCATTGTCTTCGTGCGGCGTGACATGCCGCGGCCGGCCAGAAGTCCGGCTCGCGTCGAGTACCGCATCGAAGTGCCGCGCCGCACGGTGCTCTGCCATGCCGGCGGCTCCGTGGAGATGATCGAACACGTCATGGCCGCGCTTGCCGGGTTGGGCGTCGACAATTGTGAAGTTCGGATCAATGAAGCCGAAATGCCCGGCTGCGATGGTTCGAGCCTGCCCTTTGTTGTGGCGATTGAGTCGGTCGGAATCGTGGAGCAGGAAGCGCTGCGACCAAGGCTGGCCTTGCAGTCTCTGACGCGCATGGGCAACGACGAAAATTGGATCGAAGCGCGGCCCAGTGCAACGGGTGGATTTTCCGCCAGATTTCGTCTGGATTACGGCTCCGATAACGCCATCGGACGGCAAACGTTGGAGCTGCAAGTCACGCCCGAGTTGTTCCGCCGCGACCTGGCCCCGGCACGCACCTTTATGCTGCAGGAAGAAGCCGATTGGTTGCTGTCGCGCGGCCTGGGCACGCGTGTAACGCCTCAGAACGTGCTGGTATTCGGCAAGCACGGCCTTGTTGATAACGAGCTGCGGTTTCAGGATGAATGCGTGCGCCATAAGCTGCTCGACATGGTCGGCGACCTGGCACTGTCCGGCGTCGACCTCGTGGGTCACTTCATCGCGTACCGCAGCGGGCATCGATTGAACGCCGACATGGTTCGCACTTTGCTAAACGAGGAAAAAGTGATCGAGGGCTATCGCCGCTCGGCCTAGAGATCGCCGTCATGCTTCGTGGGGCGAATGCTCTGCTGGCGGGCCAACGTTCAACGAGAAGGCGCTCATCACGCATAACGTGATGGCTACATGGGAGCCATGCTATGGCTGGTTTTATCGCCGAAAACGTTTCGATCCATCCGCGGGCGGAGATTGACGATGATGTCGAGATCGGTCCCTTCTGCGTGATTGGCCCGAACGTCAAAATCGGCCGTGGGACACGGCTGGAAAACCACGTTACGTTGATGGGGAACGTCGCGATCGGCGAGGAGAATCACATTTATCCGAACGTCGTCATCGGCGGCGAGCCGCAGGACATCAGCTACCGTGGCACCGATACGCAGGTTATTCTTGGCGATCACAACGTGATTCGCGAAGGCGTGACCATCAATCGCGGCAGCGAGAAGGAAGATGGCATCACCGCGGTTGGCGACCATAACTTTCTGATGGCCTGCTCGCACGTGGCCCACGACTGCAAGCTCGGCAGCCACATCGTCATCGCCAACGCCACGCTCTTGGGTGGCCACGTGCACGTCCACGATTACGCCTCGCTCAGCGGTGGCGCTGCCGTGCATCATTTTACTTCGATCGGCTCGTTCAGCTTTGTCGCCGGCCTGGCACGCGTGCTGCACGACGTGCCCCCCTTCATGTAAGTCGAGGGGCATCCAGCCAGGCCGCGATGCATCAACGTCGTGGCCCTCAAGCGAAACGACTTTTCGGCGGATACCATCAACTCGCTG
>SXHT01000240.1 GCA_005773095.1 Planctomycetaceae bacterium | reverse complement strand
GATCAGGGCCGTCTGCGATTCCTGGGCACCGTCGGCCAGTTGCAAAACGAACTGTCGCTGCACGAATCGTCGCTGGAGCATTTGTACCTGAGCCTGACGGCGACAAACGATCGCGAGATCGATTCGATCCGCGGCATGCACAGCGACGATCGTCAGGAAGCGGCCGCCAGCGCGCAGGAGGCACAGCCATGAACTTCGCCGCGAGCCTGCCTCTGCCCCAAGTGACGGGCGCCGCCGCCAAGGCAAGCGGGCCCCGGCTTCCCTCCGTGGCCGAGGAGGGCCGCGCTTTTTGGCGACTGCGGCAGCGCACGTTCGCCACCAGCTTGCGGCAGGCGTTCGAAACCTCCCGGCTGCGCGTCGCGCTGGTGATCTTTCTGAGCCTGTTCTTCTGGATCGGCCTGTTTGTGCTGTTTGGCGGCGCGTTTCGGTTTCTGACCAACACGATCGGCAACGCCGCCACGCACACGCAGACCGTGCAGGCGATTTACAACGTGTTCTTCGCGTCACTGATGGTGATGCTCGTTTTTTCGTCGGGCATCATCCTGTACAGCGGGCTGTTTTGTTCGCATGAGACCGCACTGCTCTTGAGCACGCCCGCCCGCGCCGAGCGGATTGTGCTGTATAAGTTCCAGGAGTCGTTGTTTTTCAGCAGTTGGGGCTTCGTTTTGCTCGGCAGCCCGATGCTGGTCGCCTACGGCGTGGAAAGCAATGCGCCGTTGTATTACTACGCGCTGCTGCTGCCATTTATGCTGGCGTTCATTTACATCCCTGGCGCTGTCGGCGGAATATTGTGCCTGCTGATCGTGCATCGCATTCCCCAAGCGCGGTTGCATGCGATGGCGATTCTGCTCATCGGCACGCTGCTTGTGGGCATCTTTGCCGGCTGGATTCTGTGGGGCTCGAAAGAGAACAACCTGCTGACGCCACTCTGGTTTCAGGATATGCTCTCCCGACTGCAATTCAGCGAGCATCGATTGCTGCCAAGTTGGTGGCTGAGCTCGGGCCTGCTGCTGGCGGCACGCAACGACATAGGATCGCTGAGATTCACTCCCTGGGCTGAAAGCGTCATGTTTCTCGTGGTGCTGCTGTCAAACGCGCTGTTCTGCCATGTGCTGCTGACCTGGACGGCGGGCCGCGTATATCGTCAGAGCTACAGCGAACTTCTGGCCGAACGGACGGCGCGGCAGCCGCGGCAGGGCTTCTGGATCGATCGCTTCATCATGCGGGCTTCGGCCTTTCTCTCGCCCCAGTTACGGCTGTTGCTTGTCAAGGACGTACGCGTGTTTCGGCGCGATCCGGTGCAGTGGTCGCAATTCCTGATATTCTTCGGGCTATTAGCGTTGTACTTTGTCAACATCCGGCGGTTCAGCTACGACGTGAATTATTCCGGCTGGGTGAATATGATCAGCTTTCTGAACCTGGCGGTGGTGGGGCTGATCCTTTCGACATTCACTACGCGGTTCATTTATCCGATGCTGAGCCTCGAAGGCCGGCGGTTCTGGATTCTTGGATTGTTGCCCGTCGACCGCGATTCCATCCTGTGGGGGAAGTTCTTGTTCGCGGCCGTGGGTTCCTGCGTGCCTTGCTGCCTGCTGATTCTTCTCAGCGACATGATGCTGCGGATCGCTCCGCTGGTGATCGTGATTCATCAGACAACCTGCCTGATCTTATGCCTGGGCCTGTCGGGAATTGCCGTGGGTCTGGGCGCCATGATGCCCGACTTGCGCGAGGAATCCCCCTCCAAGATCGCCGCCGGGTTTGGCGGCACATTGAATCTGGTGCTCAGCGCGATCTATATCGTGGCGATCGTGCTGCTGACGGCCCTGCCAAGTCACTTTTATCTGCCGGCCGTGGAACAAGATGATTATCACCTCTGGTGGCTGTCGGCCGTCGCTGCCGGCAACACGGTCGCCGCGCTGCTCGGCATGATGACGACGATTCTTCCGATGCGAATGGGACTCAAGGCATTTCGCGAGATGGAGTTCTAGCCCGCATTTCTCGACCACCCGATGCGCCCGCGAGGGAAGTTCGGGTGGGGATGCAGGTTACTCCCTTTGTGTGAACTCGGAAATTCGTTCGAGCAACTGGTCCTTAACGGCACCCTTGGCTCGCCCGGCGGCTTGTTGAAAACGGATCGGCCGTGCAAGCCGTACTACGCGCGCGTCTTCATTCCCGGCTGGGATGGCCAATGCCTTGCCATTTTGTCGCGTAAAAAACGCACGCTCCCCCGCAGCTGATCCATGCCGTCCACTCCGTCTTCAATGCTGACCCACCCGTCGAAACCAACCGATACGAGCACGCTGAAGATCGCGTCGTAGTCGTTCATGCCTTTGCCAATCTCGCCGTGTCGCAGTCGCCTGGCGTAGCCCAGGCTGTCCTCCTCACGGCGCAGATCCTCGATCGTGCCTTCGGCCAGATAGCGATCGCTGGCATGCATCGTAAGCACGCGGTGCTTGACGCGGTCGAGCAATTCCAGCGGGTCTTCGCCAGCAAGAATCGTGTTGCTGGGATCATAGTTCACGCCGAAGTGAGGCGAATCAATCTCGGCCACTAAATCGCAGAAGACATCCATCTTCTGGGCAAACTCTGGGTGCTCCCAGTAACCGTCCTTGTAGTGATTCTCCAGAATCAGCGTGATGCCGCGCTCGGCGGCGTGCGGCAGACATGCCTGGATGCACTCGGCCGCGTAGCGAATGCCGTCAGCCCGCGAGACCTCGGGTCGCCGCTGGCCAGAAAGTACGCGGCAGAAGCTGCCCCCAAGCGCCGCCGCCATCTCGATCCAGCCTTTTTCCAGTTCGATCTGTCGCTGCCGGAAGCTTTCGTCGGGATGCGTGAAGTCCGGCGAGCAGCAGAGCATGGGCATCACAAGCCCGGCGTCTTCCACGCGCTTGCGCGCTTCCGGCCAGCCAGCGGGATTCTTGAGGTCGATGATCCCGCTGTAGAATTCCAGCCCATCAATATCGAGCGTGGCCGCGACATCGATCCACTCCGCCAGCGACATGCTGCCGTCGACGCAGAGCTGGTCCAAGTAGGCTTTGGGAAAGGCCGCAAGTTTAGGCATTTGCTTACTCCCGGTTGAATCCGCACTTCGTCGGATTTCGACCAATATTCGGGTACTGCTCCAGGTCAATCACGCTGCCACTGATGGGGCGACTCTCATCCGAAAGCCAATAGACGGTCGCGGCGGCGATTTCTTCCGGCCTGATGAGCCGGCCGCTGGGAGCAAACGCGGGATCGATGTTCTGGGGCCAATCTTTCGCCAGCCCGTCTTTGAGCTTGTAGTGATACTCGTTGGATGTCAGCACCCAGCCGACATTGAATTGATAAACTCGGATCTGATCGTAAATCAGATACTCGGCAAGATTGCGGGTCAGCGTCATCAGCGCACCTTTGGAAATGCTGTAGGCCAGCAGGTTTCCCTCGCCGGAGTATGCATTCATCGAGCCGATGTTGAGCACAACACCCCGCGCCTGCTTGAGATAGGGCAGCGCCGCTTGAATCAGCAGCATCGGGGCGCGCACGTTGATCGCCATCACGCGGTCAAACGTGGCGGCATCCGTCGTGTAGATGTCGCTCCGCATCACCCAAGCGGCGTTGTTCACGATGCCGTCGATCTTGCCGAAGGCTTTCAGCGCGGCATCGACCATGCGCTTCGGGGCCTGGGGGTCGTCGAGCACGTCGATATGCATCGCGGCGCGGCCATCGTGGGCCTGGACGATGGCTTCGGCACGATCACGGTCGCGGCCGTGGATCAGCACTTGAGCGCCCTCCTGGAGGCACCTCCGAGCGGTGGCTTCTCCGATGCCCGTCGTGCTGCCAGTGACGATGATGACTTTGTCTTGGAGTCGCATGAGCGTATCCCGTGGAGAATCACAACTGGCAATTCCGGCCACTAAAGTATTGCAGCCAGCTCCCTTTTCAAGAAGGACAAACCGTCAGGCAGGGATGCTTCATCGAGGTTGTGCAAGACCAGGGAGCCTTGAAATCCACTTTGGCTGAGCTTCATCAGATAGTAGCCCCAATCGAGCGGTCCGCTGCCTGGGATCCGAGGGCCCTTGGACTCATCGATGAATTCCTTGGCGTGGGCCATGATGATATCGGGGCCAAGCAGATCAAACGCCTCGTCCAGCACCGACCGCATTTGCGGCAGATTGCCGGCGTGAAACAAATTGGCCGCGTCAAGAATAATCTTTAGATGCGGCGAACTAAAGTCGTCCAACAATCGTCGTCCTCGGGTCGCGGAATTGACAACGTTGGATTGCTCTGGCTCGATACCCAGAAATACCTGGTGTCTGCCCGCGGCCGCAAGAAGCTTCTCCAGTGTCTCGCACAGGTCGATCCACGCTGCGGGTTGCTGGTTCGCCGCGTGGCCCGTCCACATGTCGTTGGGATCGCGCGTGCCCGTACACAGCGTCACCAGATTGGCGCCTAATTCATGGCAATGCTCGATCAGCAGTGTGGCGCGGCGGGTGAGCTCGGCCCGCAACGACTCGTCTGGATGGATGGCGTTGAATGTGCCGGAGATTCCGCACATGTCGAGATCATGGCGGGCGAATGCCCGTCGAATCTCGCGGCATTGTTGGTTCGTTAACTCGGCGGGGAGCGCCTCGCAACCGGTGCAGACCAAATTGAAGTGCACGTCGCGGATGCCGAGCTTCGCGATCGCTTCTAAACAGTCATCGAGTGTTGACCGATGGAACGTCCTGGCGAAGATGCCCAATCGCATCATACGTCCTCATTCTGCGGTACTTCGACTCGCGCGCCACGGACAACCGCCTGTTCGACGGCTTCCAGCAAACGCACGACGGCCAGACCATCGTGGACATCGGGATGGGCAGGTTGGCTATCGAAGATGGCGGAAGCAAACGCCTCCAATTGATTGACATAGGCGTTGCTGTGTCCACCCAGGGGCTGCGACCACTGCTGCGTGCGTCCATCAAATGCGCGGACCTGTGCCGGTCGATGGTAGAAAGGCAAGCCAACCTGCACTTCCACACTCCCCTCTTCGCCGAGTACGACATACTCCTCGCGCCAATCGCCACATGACTTGCACGTCAGCTCAAAATGTCCAAGGCCGCCATGGACAAACTCCAGCAAACCGTGCCAAGACATCTGTCCAGCCTGTTGGGCGAATGTCGCGGTGACCGCCAGAACATCACCGGCCAAATAACGAAGATTGTCAAACAGGTGAGCCCCTTGTGTAAAAAGGTTGTAATGCCGGCGATCGTTTTTTGGATCGACGGTAAGCTTCGCCGTGTGAGGACTCGTCAGCAGCCGATCAAGGCAACTCTCTTGCATGGCGGACCGGAATATCGAGTCGCGGTACACGCCGGAGGCGGACAGAATACTGCCCGCGCGCTCTCGAACGAACTGCTGCGCAAAGGCCACGCCTGGGTCGTATCGCTTCATCGAGCCGACTTGAAGCAGCAAACCCGTCTCGCGGACCAGCCGGGCCAGCTCTCGGCACTCACGCGAGTTGGCGCCCAAGGGTTTCTCAACCAGCACGTGCTTGCCGGCGCGAAGCGCACGCTCAGCCAGCGGCACGTGCAATGGATCAGGAACAGCAACCAGGACGGCTCGCACCTGATCATCCGACAACAAGTCCTCGTAGCGCGTGTACAACCGATCGACGCCGGCCTTGCGACCAATCGCCTGCAGCAGATCGTCGGCCGTGTCGCAGAGCGCGATCAACCGCGCGCGCCGCGTTCGGGCCAGCGCCGGAAGGTGAGCGAACTGAGCAATCGCTCCGCAGCCCAGCAGCCCGATGTTCAGTATTGGTTCAGCCATACTCTGCCTCCGGCGCCTGGCATTACTTCCCGGCGTACCAGAAGGGACGACGCCAATAGTGTCTGCGCAATTCCGCCTCCAGCTCGTTCGATAAAGGCGGCTGATCGCCTGCCGAGCAGTTGAGCTCGGCCTGGCGCGCGTTGCGGATGCCGGGGATTACGGTCGAGACGGCCTTGGGTTTCATCGCAAACTTGAGGGCCGCCGTTGCCATCTCAGGTTCGCGGTCAGCGATCGATTGCCGGATGGCCTCCACGCGACGGACCGTGCGGTCTAGCCGGTCTCCCGCGAAATAACCGCCGCGAATGTCCCCCTCGGCAAACGTCGTGGTCGCGGTCAATTTGCCCGTTAATGAGCTTTCGTCGAACGGAACCCGCACGATGATCGCGATGCCCATTTGCTGCGCGAGCGGAAAGATCTGCATGGAGGCATCCTGGTCGAAGATGTTGTAAATCACCTGCACGCTGTCGACTAACTTCATCCGCATCAGGTCCAGCACGGCATTCTGGTCGTGTTCAGGCGTGCTGATTCCAATCGCTCGGATCTTGCCTTGCTGCTTGAAACGAGCCATTTGTTCGAAGACGGCCGGATGGTCGTTCCAGGCGCGGGACCAGGTATGAATCTGCATCAGGTCGATGCAATCGGTCTGCAGATCATGCAGGCTGGCTTCCAGTTCGGCCTGCACATGGCTGGCGGGATACCGGTCTTCAAGCGCGTCATAGGGACTCGGCGGCCAATCTCCGGGCATCTTGGGTGGGATTTTGCTGGCCAGGTACACCTGGTCGCCGGATCGTTCTTTCAGCACCTGCGCGATGATCCGTTCGCTGCGCCCGTTGCCGTACGCCCGAGCCGTGTCGATGAAGTTGCAGCCGAGGTCGAGCGCTTTGTGCAGCGCGGCGACCGACTGCCGATCGTCTTGCGGTCCCCAGTTACTGCCCAGCGCCCAGGTGCCGGCGCCAATGGCCGATACCTTCCAGCCGACTTGTCCGAAGGTGCGATACTGCATACGTCTCTCCCGGGGATGCATTAAACGGAAATTTCGCTCGGCGGCGCGGTGAGCGTTTGGCCGAACACGAAGCCCAGTTTCCCAAAATCTCGCCGCATGTCGAGTACTGCCTGACGGACAAAGTGCAAGTCGCCGCCGTACGTCAGCAGCGACGCGCCAAGATCGAGCGCCCGCCGGGCCTGTTCCAGGTTAGCCACCAATGTGCCGAAACGCTTGCCGGCGGCCAAGGCCTGTCGGGCGGTGTCCGCCATCGCGGAGCGCACCAACGGAGAATCAAACTCTCCAGGCACGCCGGCCATCATCGAAAAATCACCGGGACCGAAGAACAACATGTCGATGCCTTCCACTTCCGCCATTTCCCGGGCACATTTCACCGCCGATGGTGATTCCACCTGGGCCAGTAGCACGGTCTGCTGATTGGCTTTGCGCAGGTACTCCGTGAGCGGCGTCATGCAATAAGGGTTGTCGGGGGAAGCGGTGAATAAGCCACGTTCGCCCAGCGGAGGAAACTTTGCTGCACGAACGATCTGCCGCGCTTCTTCAGCGCTCTCGCACCGCGGATACATGATCACCGACGCGCCGGCCTCGAGCAGCCGCGCCAATCGCTGAAACTCCCCCTTGGCGGGCCGAGCCATCACGTCCATATCGCCCACCCGCGCGGCACGCGCCATGTTCTCCAACTGGTTCATCCCAAGTGGCTGGTGCTCCAGGTCGATCCACAGGCAATCAATACCCAGCAGGCCAATCAGCTCGGCACTCTGGGGATCATGAAAGTGGGCCACGGTGGCCAGCACGGGCTTGCCTTCCTTCCAACGACGTTGGACTCGACTATTTCGCATTTAAATTTACCTGAGATAGAGTTAGGTCACCCACCCCTGCCAACTTGCGTATTGAGCTCGTCGTGAGGACCGGAAATTGACGTGCCATTTGACTTTTGCCGCGCAGGAAGATGCTCGATCGCGGCTGCCACGCACTCGCCTAATACGTCGGCCGCTTCCAAGGCTGCTTCCGGATCGATATTCAATGGCGGCGTGAATTTGACGAACCCGCGATGCGTGAAGAACATCAACACGCCGCGGTTCACGGCTTCTCGAACTACGGCATCCGCCAGAAATACATCCGGCTCGCCCGTTTCGGGATTCACAAAATGAACGGAGATGAACAATCCAGGGCCGTGAACCGACAGTAGGCGCTCGCCAAAGGGCGCCAGGACGGACCGCAACCGGGCGAGCGCCAACGCACCGGTGCGGGCAGCGGCTTCGATCAGGCCCTCCTCTTCCAACACGCAAAGGTTGGCCAATGCCGCGGCGGCGCATACAGGATTGCCCCCGTGCGTGCTTGACATTTCGCCCGCCGCCGGATCGTCGAGCAACTCACGTCCCCCCAGCAGGGCCGACACCGGAAGGCTTGAGGACAGTCCTTTGCCCAGCGTGATCAGGTCGGGCGTCACGCCGCAGTGCTCGAAACCGAAGAGTTTGCCCGTGCGGCCGCAGCCTGATTGCACTTCATCGAAGCACAGCAAGACGTCGTGAGAGCGCGCCCAAGCGACGAGCGCACGGGCAAATCCGGCGGGCATCGGCCAGGTCGCCCAACCGGGGACCGTCTCCAGCATGAATCCGGCGATTTGATGGTGCCCCACTCCTTGTTCGGTCAATTGGGCAAGACAATGTTCAAAGGCATGACATCCGGTCGAATCCTCAATCCGCTCACCCCAAGGCCAACGCGGACCGAATGGGAACGGGATTTGAAAATGGTGCAGCGATTCACGGTCGATCCAGTCAGTGTCGCGACGCCGTCCCGAAGCCGACGCCGCAGCCAATGTACGACCATGATAGCTGTCGACGAAACTTACGATGCCGATCTTCTTGGAGTGGATCGCCCGCCCCTGTCGCCGCATCAGCATCATGGCGCACTCGGTCGCCTCGGTTCCGGCGCTGAACAGAATGGCCTTGGCGTCGGAGATCGGTGAAAGTGAAACCAGCTTCTCCAGCAATTCCAACCGCTGCCGTTGGGGAAAGGCATACGTGGCCAAAAGCCTGGCATCGGTTGCCCGCTGGATGGCCTCGATGACCCGTGGATGGGCGTGTCCGGCATTGGCCATCACGATACCGCTCGTCAGATCAATCCACTGGTTGCCGTAGGGGTCGCGGACCAGAAACCCTTCGGCTTCCTGCCAGACCACCGGCGGCAAGCCGGCCATCGAACGCGGCTCGACACTCCGCAACCGCTCCAACAACGGTAGCGACTGCGGCGCCGGAATCGGCGTCACGATCCGCCGCCAGCGGGAAGCGATCTTCGTCAGAGACGTCATCGGTGAAACCTAAAGTGAGGGCATCCTGGTTTGCGCATCGAATGATTATCGGAAATGGGTCAGTTGCTGTTCAAGGTTGATGCGCGAGGGTCGGACCCAAGCGGGGCCTTTTTCGTCTGCGCCGATATATCTCGACACTTCCCCGCATTGCTCCACTGGATCGGTCGGCCTTCGGCGAAGCGGCGCAGACTCAGTATCTCGATCTCGTGCGGACGTTGACCCTCGTGGATAAATTGCGCCATGGCTCGTCCAACAAACGGGCTGAGCGAGAACCCTCCGCCGCTGAATCCCGCGGCGAAATACAGCCCGGCGGCGCTATCGATCCGGTCGAGAATGGGCATGCCGTCAGGAGAATAGTCATACGCGCAGGCATACGTGCGATGGATAAAACCTTCCGCCATGAATGGCAGTGTCTGCGACAGCCGCTGGTGCATTGCCGCAACGTTTGCGAAGTCAGCGGTCTGCTGGTAATGGTTGGGATCGACCGCGGCGCAATCCTCCAGTCTAGAGATGAGGTCTCCTTCACGCCACCCAACGAACATCTGACGCTGGCCTTCGGGACGCAGGTACAGCGTGGTCCGTGCATCGGACACGATCCGTGTCACGCGGTGCTCGGAGGCAAGCGGAGTGTGGAAAAATGTCATCTGCGCGCGATGCGATTGAATAGGCAGTTCGATACCAAGCTGCCGAAACAGCGCCGCGGCCCAGGCGGCCAGGGCGATCATCACCGTCGGCGCGTGAAACGGTCCTTCCGCAATCTCAACACCGGTCACGCTGCCCGCTTTCACCAGGATCTCCTTGACTTCGCAACCCTCGATGATCTGGACACCTGCTTCGCGGGCGATGCCGGCTAGCGCCTGTGTCACTGACATGGGATCGACGTGAATTGCGTTGCTTTCGTAAGCATAGGAGGTTGACTCGTCGCCGCCAATTCCGGGCTGAAGCTGCAAGGCCTGGGCGCGATCAATGCAACCGGCGTCCCCGCCGGCCGCGATGCACGACTCAATCGCGTTTTGCATCAACTGCGTTTCCTCGGCATGAACCAGCAGCAAATATCCCGTCTTGTTCACGGTTACATCAACGTTGTGTCGTTGCGGCAACTCGCTTAGGAAACGGATGGATTCCAACTGCCAGCGAGACGTGTCGCGATGACCGACCAGGGCACGGACAATTCCGGCGGCGCGTCCCGACTGACCGGCACCGACATAATGACGATCCAACACGACAATACGCTTCACGCCGCGCCAAGCGAGTTGAATCGCGGTGCAGAGCCCCGTTACTCCGCCCCCGACGATGATCACCTCCGCGGTATTGCTCATGGCCTGCCTGCTCCCACCCGCGTGTACGAAAACAATTGCATTACGATCGTCCTCGTTGGCTTGATGGGTCAAATGCTACGACAGTGCCAAATGCAGTTGCCTCGGATGCCGCATCGACGTGTGCTCGCGCCAGCGCACGTCGGGATCGAGTAATCGCAAGTTCGGTACCCGTTGTAATAGAACCTTGAAGGCGACCTGCGCTTCCAAACGAGCCAGCGGAGCGCCGATGCAATAGTGGATCCCCAGCCCGAAAGCCAGATGGTGGTTCGGCGTGCGACCGATGTCCAGGCGGTCCGGCTCGTGAAATTGTTCGGGGTCACGGTTGGCTGCCCCCAGCAGCAGCACCACGCGCTGTCCTTGTTGAATCCGTGTGCCGGAAATCTCCAGGTCCTCCCGAGCGGTCCGCACCTGATGCTGCAAGGGACTGTCGTAACGCAGGAACTCCTCAACGGCCGCGGGCATCCATTCCGGTTGATCGCGTAAGCGCTGCATCTGCTCGGGAAACTGCAACAAGGCCAGTAGGCCGTTGGACAGCAAACACATGGTGGTCTCGTGCCCCGCCACGAGGAGAAACACGCACATCCCAACCAGTTCGTGCTCGCTGAGCTTGTCGCCTCGCTCCTCAACCGAAACCAACCCGCTGAGCAAGTCGTCGCACGGCTGCCGTCTCCGCTGATCGGTCAATTGCTTCACGAACTGGCTCATGGCATTGACGGCCTGCTGAGCTGCCAACGCCATCTCTGGCCGCGGTCGGCCCGTCCCCGTGAAATCCGAAATCACCTGCGACCATCGTTCGAATTGCGGGCTGTCTTGGGGCGGAACGCCAAGCATTTTGGAGATGACTTTGGCGGGCAGCGCCTGGGCGAACTGACCGACAAACTCAATCTGGCCGGTCGACCGAGCCGTGTCCATTAGCGCGTGGCTCGTCTGTTCGATATACCCACGCAGCCCCTCCACCACGCGCGGCGTAAATGCCTTGCTTACAAGTGTTCGCAACCGCGTGTGATCGGGCGGGTCGAGATTCACCAGCCACGTGGCGTAGTGCTCGCGCAGCGGCTGCACTTCTTGTTGTACCGTCAGTGGCAACTGATCCATGTACGACGCCAGCCGCCCGCCCGATGGCAGCCGCGGATCGCGCAGAGCCGAATAAACGTCGGCATGCCGGGTCAGCAGAAAGCCGTTGAAACCTTCGCTCCAGTGCACCGGATCCTCATCCCGCAGACGACGATACACGGCATACGGGTCCGCCGAGCGGCCGCAACACAGTGCCGTGTAGTCTGGGTCGTTTTGAAATGCTTGGGTCACGGGCATGAATCGGCCTCGCAGGCTCGCACGTCAGGAAACGGGGTCTGTCCGCGCAGCAAACGGCCCAGTCACGGTCGGCGACCATTGTATACTTCCACTGCGTCGGCGTCGAGGTAACGCAACAACAGAATGCGGCGGTCCCGGTCGAGCGACAGATTGCCATCCGACTTGTGCAGCAACCAACAGCAGGACACTCCTCTTTCGAATTCGCCGGGGATATGAGCCCGTGCCCGGAACGTGAACGGTTACCATGCAGCAACTGACCAACACGCATGTCAAGCGTTGGAGCGTTGGAACGAGCACCGACGAGAAATTGGCTACGGGCGCCTCTACCCATTCACGAAGTAGATACCATGCTCGGCGCTTATCGCAATGATGCGCTGCATGTCCGGTGGACCGGGCCTGGCAAACTCATCGGCGCATCGCGAAAAAAAGTTCTCGAAGCCAGATGGTGCAGTGTGAACCAGCATCCGAAGAGGCGTCTGGCCAGAATTCCTGAACGTATGCACGGCGCCCCTCGGCATAAAAACGACTGTGCCGAGAGAGACTTCACGCCAGGTACCATCCATGAAAAATTCAACGCAACCTTCAAGTGGCAGAAACCATTCTTCTTCGTTTGAGTGATAGTGCGGGGGCGGGCCCCCACCAGGGGGCGTTACAGCCGTGAACATCGTGAATTTGCCGCCAGTTTCGGCCCCGCCAAGATGGACCGTGATCTCATCGCCGAATGCTCGAATGATCTTGCCACCGCCGGGCGGAACAACGACCGATGGAAGAATCTGGGGTGAATTCATCGTGGGAACCCCTCCGACTGGTGACAACCCTCGTCAAAAACGCAATCCCAGTACCAAGCAGCCGAACGAACATCAAACTATCCCGAATGTAGCGGAGGGATAGTTTGTGCGTTGAGCTGAGCCGCCTGGCCGTCGGGGGGGCTATGCGGAAAGTTCGAGACGCGATCCCTTGGGATTCAGTGTAAGGGAGTCGCGAGGCCGATCGCAACAGCCCTTGACCGTTGGATCGATCCAACGCGGGCATTGCCGAATGGGCAACCAGTCGAGCGGGCTGGGAGAGGCGCCCAGGTGCTGACGTCGGCGGTGCAAGTAGATCATGATCGTCACAAAGCTGCTAATGAGATCGTGGACTTCCTCTTGGCCCAACACGGTCGGCAGT
>SXHT01000029.1 GCA_005773095.1 Planctomycetaceae bacterium | reverse complement strand
GGCCGAGCGAGCGTCTGACCCGAATGGCACTGCCGCTTGATAGATAACGAGTTACGTCAAGTCGGCAACCCAGCTAGCATTGCGGGGTTTTTATGATGCGTCTGCAACAAGGCGATTTGTGAATTCACCATTCGACGGGATATTGCTTGCATTGAAAGCATTTTTCGTAAGTCGTTTGGTGGTATGCGGCAATGCCATTCGCGTCTGACCCCTTTTGCGCCGACAAGAATTGCGTGCACGGGCCGGGGGCTGCCTCATATCCTTGTTGAGTTCAAGAAAGGTGCATCGTGCTAATAAACGTCGCAAATCTTCGCGCGCCGCGCAAATTTCATGAACAGGAGGCAACAGAGAAAAAAGAGGGTTCGGGTGGTATTTCTTGGGCCTTCTCTGCCTTCTCTGTTATCTCCCGTTAAATTCTTTGGTTGCGGCCACGGGCCGCGCCGGGAAATCTGGGTAGTTGCCCAACCTGGAGCCCGGGAAAACGTGCCTGCCCCCCTCCCTTTGCCTCTGAACGGTTACTGGCAGGACCAGCTTTGCCTCCCCCCGGCAATGCCGTTCGCGCGTGGCGAAATCGCTCCACTCGGGCAGGCCAGGCCGGCCCTGCGGCGGATCACGGACCGGTCCTGGGTATCCAGAAACGTAAAGGTCGATTAGCATGGCAGGTGCGTCCAAGGGATCAAGTCAAGGTCTCCTCCGAGGGAACGATGGGGTATTTTCAGGCAGGTCGAAGGATGCCTGGGGCAGGAAAACTCAATCAGCCGTTCGCGCATGTTCCGCGTCGACTCTTCGCGTTGCTTCTGGCGATGGTTGTGTGCAGCCCCCATGTCGCAGAGGCTGGCCTGGGGCCGGAAAATGTGTTCCTGGTCGTGAATCGGGCGAGTTGGGCCTCGCTGGCCGTGGCAAACCATTACGTCGAGCTTCGTCAAATACCCGGCTCGAACATTTTGTATCTTCCCTGGACCGGTGGCACGGAGAGCATCGAGGTCGATGTCTTTCGGGAGAAGATTTTAGGCCCCGTCTTGACGCAGATTGAACAGCGTGGGCTGGCCGACCAGATCGATGCGATCGTGTACTCAAGCGATTTTCCGTATCAGGTGAATCTGGCCGGAGACTTGGGCGATCAGAAGCCGCCAAAGGAACTTCGTCCGCAGGCCTCGATCACCAGCGCGACCTATTTGTGGCAGTTCGTGATGGCGAAAAACCAGAACGCCATCGGCCAGCGCAACAACATGTACATCCGCTCGACGGGCGAGCGCGTGACCGATCCACCAACGGTAGGCTTTCGCAGCTGGTACGGATGGGGTCCCAATGGCGAAGTCGTTGAAGCCGGTGGGATTCACTACATGCTTTCGATGATGCTGGCCGTCACGAGCGGACGTGGCAATTCCGTGGCCGAAGCGGTGGGGTATCTGCGACGCGCTGCCAAGGCCGATGGCTCGCGGCCGAAAGGTACGGTGTATTATTGCGTTAACGACGACGTGCGTTCGAAAACCCGCTCGGCGGGATTCGCTCAGGCAATTGATGATCTGACGAAACTGGGCGTCCGAGCTGAGATCGTCAATGGCACGCTGCCCCGCGGCAAGCGCGACGTCGCAGGGTTGATGACCGGTGTCGCCGATTTCAATTGGCCAAGCGCCCAGAGCCTGATTCTTCCCGGCGCCATCTGCGAACACCTGACCAGCTTTGGCGGAGCCATGGGAGAGAATAATTCGCAGACGCCGCTCAGCGAGTTCCTGCGCTACGGCGCCGCGGGCGCCAGCGGCAGCGTTGTCGAGCCCCATGCCATACAAGATAAGTTTCCGCTGGCCGCGATTCAGGTGCACTATGCCCGTGGCTGCGCGCTTGCCGAAGCGTTTTATCAATCGATCTTTGGTCCCTACCAACTGTTGATCGTGGGCGATCCCCTCTGCCAGCCGTGGGCGCGCATTCCCAAGGTGACGGTCGATGTAAAACCGGACCAGACGCTCTCCGGTAAGGTCAATGTCAGGGCCGTCGCGGAGGGGAAGGTTGATCGTTTTCAGATGTTTGTCGACGGTCAGCGTTTGGCGCGCCGGCCGGCCGGCAGTGCCTTGCCCCTGGAGACCACCCTGCTTGGCGACGGTTACCACGAGCTGCGCCTGGTGGCCATCGACACCAGCCCCATTGAAACACAGGGTCGGACGCTCGTGCCGATCCGCATCGACAACAGCCATCAAGAGGTCGAGCTCGTGGTTCCGAAGAAAGTGGTCCGCTGGGGGGAGTCGTTAAAACTGAGCGTCAAGGCGCCGGGGATGGACGGAGGAGTCATTTTGGTGAATGGAATCACGGTCGCAGAGTTTAAAGAGGAGCAGGCTGAGGTGGATTTCAAGGCCCGTGAGTTTGGCACCGGCACGGTCACGATACGCGCCATCGGCTATACCGCCGACAAGCCTCCCAGGACGTGTTATTCCCCGTGGGTTCGGCTGCAGATTCAGCCGGACGCGCCGCTGCCTGCGCTCGCGCAACCCAAGCCGCAGCAACTGGTCCAGGGAATGCTTCTTAAGACCGCCGACGAAGAGGGCAAACCCATTCAGGAAACGCAGGCGAGCGACTGGCTGCAAAGCGCCGGCGTGAAACCGGACGAGGCGTTCGGCATCGAGGGATATTTTGAAGTGCCCCCCCCAGCAAAGAACACCGCTGCGGTCGCGGCGGCCGACGTTGCGGCAGAGGGAGTGCAGCAGTTCCAGGTTCGCTACACAGGCGACCTTACGGTTACGGTGGACAGCGTGCTTCTGCACGACGGCAAGGATGGCAAGGATGAACAAGTATTCTTGCCCGTGGCGCTTGCGCCAGGAATGCATCGGCTGCGGATCGCGGGACGAGCCGGTAGCGACCTGAAGTTACAGGTTCTCTACGGAGGCGAGGGCACGCGCAGCATCGACGGCAAACGCTTCCGTCAGATCCCGCCGCAATAAAGCGACAGCGCGGAACCACGGGCAATGTGACGGTTGGGAAAAAGTCACGGACACAGGGCAGCCGTCGAACCTGTGTGAAAATGGCGATATCAAGCATGATTGCCACGCAATACGTGAATGTCCGAAAACCAAGGGATCACCACGTAGGACAACCGCCCATCATTCCTTATACTTTGCTCGCAACGCTCGACGCATGATCTTGTTCGAGGAAGTACGAGGCAGGTGGTCCACAACGACTACGTCGTGAACATGAAACAAGGGGTTCAGATCGCGGCGAATGATTTCCTGCAAGCGCGGCCGTAGCCCGGCGGGACCGAATTGCCCGGCAACCTCGAGAACCGCGAAGATGACCAGCCGGCTAGGGCCTCCCCCGGGTGGAGCCATAGCAACCGCAGCGGTTTCTCGCAGGCCGGGAAGGGAGCTGAGCACGCGCTCGATCTCGGCCGAACTGACTTTGATTCCGCCAAGGTTCATCGTGTCGTCCGTCCGACCGTGGGCCCGGTAGTACCCCCCTGGGAGGGCTTCCACCTGATCGCCATGGCGGCGCAGTGGTTGCCCCTGTGGGTCGAGCGGTGTCCCAGCGTAGTAGACTTCATCATGGTCGCGATGAATTAACTCGCTGGACATGCCGATGGCCGGCGGCACCAAATACAGTTCACCATTCTCAGTCGGCCGGCCTTGCTCGTCGAGAATCACCAGTTCGGTTCCCAGCGTTGGCGTGGAGAATGCGGCGGGAACCTGCGGCTGCACGAGCGTGCCGGCCGCATAACCGCCGGCCAGTTCGGTGCCGCCACAGTACTCAATCACCGGTTTGTAACCTGCCCGGGCCATCAGCCACAGCATGTCGTCGGCGCTGGAGCATTCGCCGGTGCTGCTGTAGCAGCGGATGGCCGACCAATCGAGAGCCGCCATGCAGCCGCTGCTTTTCCACTTGCCAACCAGGCTCGGCACCACACCAAGCATGGTCACGCGGGCATCCTGGACGAATTGTCCGAAAGGCCGACCGGTGGGGGCGTCGTGGAACAGCGCAATGGTCGCGCGGTTCACCAGCGAAGCATAGATCAGCCAAGGCCCCATCATCCACCCGAGATTGGTTGGCCAGGCGACCACGTCGCGCGGTTGAATGTCCTGGTGTACGAATCCATCGACAGCACACTTGATGGGGCTGACGTGGCTCAAAGGAATGGTCTTCGGCTCGCCGGTTGTCCCCGAGGAAAACAGGTAGTTGGTGTGGTCGCTCGGCGCGCGTTCGACCGAAGCGGCCCGAAGCGCATCGTCCAGAAAATCGTGCCATGCCACATCGCCAGGACGAAGCCCTAATGGCCCAACGGCCTCGCCGGCAAGGACGACGGCGCGAGGAGCTTGTGCGGCGCAGACTCGCTCGTATAATGGCAACCGCTTGCCGCCCCAATGAACGTAATCCTGTGTGAAGATTGCCTTCGCATCGCCGATCCGCAGCCGCGTGGCGATTTCCGACGGGGCGAAGCTGTCGGCAATCGACAGGGCCACACAACCGGCCCGTACGATGCCCAAGTAGATCGCCACCGACTCGGCCGTCATCGGCATGTCAATGGCCACCGCATCGCCTGGCGCCAGTCGAATCTGCTGCAAGCCCCCGGCCACGCGATCCGTCAGTTCCTCCAGTTGTCCGAATGTCCACTCCCCAATGGAACCATCGGGCTTGCTGAATCGGATGGCCGTCGCATCGGGGGGCGCCAAGAAACAGCTATCGGCGATGTTGAGGCGCGCCCCGACAAGCCAACGGGGATGTTGTGGCGAGGACTGCGGATCGAGTACCTGCGAGTACGGCGTGCGAAATCGAATTCCCAGGCGACGGATCATCGTATCCCAAAACTCGGCACGCCTCGTGATCGACCATCCGTATAACTGCGGATACGAGTCCAGCCGTAACTCGTCGAGCAGCCTGGCAATATTCGTGCCTTGGGCTACCGCCTCGCCGGGAAACCACGCAGGTGCAGGCCCATGTTCCGCGGGCCAGTCGCGAAACACAAACCGATGCACGCAGGCATGCACCGCCGGAGGCAAATCGGGCCGCAAAAGTTCCCGCGAAACCGTCGGCCAGCACTCGCGAGCGGGTTGGCTTGAACGCGCGTTGATTTGAAGCGCCAGTTCCTCCGCTTCGAGCGGCGACAAGCCACCCTGGGAGACCAATGCTTCAGCGGTAAGTAAGTCCGGCATCGGAAAGCCCGGTTCACAATGGCTGATAGAAATTCTAGTCGTGCACAACGCCCCTGACCTTAGCGCGGACGCCGATAGCAGTCAAGAACCCGCGGCAAAATCAGTCAGCGATACTTGACATGTAGCTAACGGGAGATCGGGACTCGGATCGGGTACGACTTGATTGTCAAAATTGAAGCAGTCAACTGTGTCACGAGTGTTGATGATCCAGCATTTTGGTGGTTGCCCAAAGGGGATTCCCGGGAAAATGTGCCTTTACGTGTGCCCGTCCGACCCTGCCGCCCCCGTCGCCGACTGAACAACTGATCGGCCGTGGGTCGCGCCTCTGGCGGCAAGTGGACGGAGGCGCTATACTTGGCGCTCTTGTTGGGTCGCGGCCGTCAAGAACGGGCACGCAGTATGTCTTGTCAATCGTCGGAAAAGTTGCGAGAACGTCGAGAGACGTACTTTTCGGGCCGGGTGCAGGGGGTTGGTTTTCGCTACACCGCACGGAGCATCGCCTCGCGCTACGCAGTGACTGGTTTCGTGCAGAACCTTAATGACGGCCGGGTGCTGTTGGTGGCCGAGGGTGAACAGCGGGACATCGACGGCTTGTTGCAAGATCTTCGGGCCGAGATCGCATGCTTCGTGCGTGGCGAGCAGACCGCAACGTTGCCTGCGATCGGCGAGTTCCACGACTTTTCCATTCTTCCAACAGCTTAAGCCCACGGCCGATTCCACTTATGCTTCCACTTCTGTATGCCGACAAGCTTTCCGCCTGGATCACGCCACTGTGGCTGCTCAGCGTAGGCGTGGCGATGGGCGTGGTTATCTTGGTGCTCTTCTACGTCGTTCTGCGGATGATTTGGCGGCGTGCCGCGGAAGCGTTCAGCGACGGAATCAAGGAAAGCTGGCTGCTGCCCGCGTTTTACCTGGCGCTCTTTTTTTGCCTGTTCAGCCTGGCGGCGTTGCCGATCGTGCCGTTCGGGGTGCTGGCTCGGGCCGTCTCGCGGATTCCGTCGGTAGGGGCTGCGGACGCTCGGGTCGAAGTTCCCAAAACCACGAACAACTTCAAGTATCGGATTCCTTTCCGCCTCAGCGAAATTCAGGAGTTCACGCTCTCAAGCGACCGTCCCTTGACGGTGTACACGTACGTCAGTCGCGGCGCGCAACAGGATGGAATGAAAAGGCTTTATCCTGGTGAGAAATTCACTTGGAAACGGGCTGGGCCGCTCGAGAAGCCCTTTGAACCGCCCGACGTGACCGACTGGCTGATCACCAATGTTGGCGACCAACCCGCAACGCTCACCATTCAAATGGTCACCGCGATCGAGTTTCCTCAGGTCCGGGTGATTCCGGCTGCCGCGATTCTTGTGGTCGGGCTGGTGACGATCTACATGCTGTTGCGGTGGTTGGCGCCGAAGGTGTCGGCCATTGCCCTGGCGACGGCCAAGGAGACGATGGGGCAGTCGCTGTTCTATCTGGTGTTGGCTCTTGGCGCATTCATGCTGCTGGCGTTCGTTTATATTCCCTATAACACGTTCGGTGAAGACATCAAGATGCTCAAGGACTCGGGCCTGACCTGCATCATGCTGGGTGCCATCTTGCTTGCCGTGTGGTCCGCGAGCACATCGATTTCCGACGAAATCGAAGGCCGCACCGCGCTGACGCTGCTTTCAAAACCGATCAGCCGTCGGCAGTTCGTCGTGGGCAAGTTTCTGGGGATTGTCGGTCCCGTGATTCTCGTCCACCTTATCTTGGGCACGGTGCTGCTGGCCACGGTTTCTTACAAGGTGGTGTACGATGCCCGCGAGACGGCCCAGGCCGATCCCAACTGGCAGCAGTGTTTTTTCGAAATGATTCGGACGGTTCCGGGGATGGTGCTTTCGTTCTACGAGACACTGGTGCTGGCGTCGGTGAGCGTGGCAATGTCGACGCGATTGCCGATGATTGCCAACTTGCTGGTATGCTTTTCGATCTACGTGTTAGGGCACCTGGCGCCGATGATCGTCAACTCGGCGATTGGCAAATTCCCCATCGTGGAATTCGTGGGACAGTTGATCACCACGATTCTGCCCAATCTTGACCATTTCGACGTTCGGGCGGCCATCGCCGCCGGCGCCGATGTGCCACTCGATTACCTGGGCTGGACCGTATTGTACTGCGTGCTGTTCTGCTCGAGCGCCATGCTGTTGGCGCTTGCGCTATTCGAAGATCGCGATTTGGCGTAGCACGGCCATCACGCTGGAACCCAAAGCGCCCGTTTGGCCGACGCATGCCGGTCCGCTGACCACTGTGCAATGCGTGATGTCTGCTATCCGGCGCGGCGTTGGGCGTCGGACGGCAGGCGATCCCAATGTGGGCCGCGAAGTATCGGCAGCGGCGGAGCGGCTCGAGGGCCCATGGGACCGTCGGCGCCTCCACTCCAGCGATGCGTGGCGATCTGATCGAGAATCTGTTCCGCCACGGCGACGACGTCTCGGCCTGCTTCGCCCGTCACGCGCGGCGTAGAGCCACGCCGGATGCAGTCGATAAAATCGCGTTGTTCGTCGTCCATCGCGTTGCGGTTTTCGACCACCAGCGTCGTGACCGGCAGATGATCGGTCGCCAGACGATCTTTCAGCAGGGACTTTTCGTCGGTGGACAGCGATTCCAGGTCGATTGCCCGCCGCAGAATGGTCTCGCTGGGCCGAATGACGCTGGCCGTGCGATTGCCGAAGTCGATCAGGCTGTAAGCGTGTTGTGCCCAGACCTGCATTTGTCGCTTGGGTGATGGACTAACCCTTGAGGCACTCAGGTTGGCCACGCAGCCGGATTGGAATTCCAGACGGGCGTGTGCCACGTCTTCGTGTTTGCCGACGATCGCCAGCCCAAGCGCCTGGATCGACTGGACGGCGGACCCGGCCAGCGCCATGGCAATGTCCAGATCGTGTATCATCAGGTCGAGCACGACGCCGATGTCGGTGGAGCGAGACGTGAATCCCGCCGCCCGCACGGATTCAATATATTTTGGCTCACGCAAATCAGGCGTCGCGGCGACAAGTGCCGGATTAAATCGTTCGATGTGTCCGACCTGCAGCGCCAAGCCCTTGCGTCGGGCGACCGACACCAGCTCGTCGCATTGGGGCAGACTGCCGGCCAGCGGCTTTTCCACGAGCAGGGGAATGCCGCGTCGCAGCAGGTCCATTGCCACCGGATGGTGGTATCGGGTCGGCGTGGCGACGATCGCGCCGTCGATTCGGTCGGCGATTGCGCGATGATCCGCATAGGCCCACGTGCCGCATTCATTGGCGACATTTTCGCGTGCGGCGGGGAGGGGATCGACGACGCCCACGAAATCGACGTCAAGGTTGGCAGCCAGCAGCTTCCCGTGAAAGCGCCCCAGATGCCCTGCGCCGATCAACGCCAGACGAAGTTTGCTCACGCGGCCCTCCGGCGTTCTCGGGCCCGGCCGTGCTTGCCTTCCTGTTGGCCCTGGATGAACATAAGTAGCTCGTTGACTTGCGGCACAAGCTGATCATTGCCGCGGAGAATTTCGCGAGCGTGATCGATGCCGACCTTGGCCCGGTAGATCAGCCGGTGCGCTTCCGCCAGCGAGTTGATGGTATCCGCCGAAAAGTCGTTTCGCTTGAGGGCCACGACGTTGATGCATCGCGGCCTGGCTGGATGCCCCTCGACTAACATGAAGGGGGGCACGTCGTGCAGCACGCGTGCCAGGCCGGCGACAAAGCTGAACGAGCCGATCGAAGTAAAATGATGCACGGCAGCGCCACCGCTGAGCGAGGCG
>SXHT01000239.1 GCA_005773095.1 Planctomycetaceae bacterium | reverse complement strand
GTGATCGCTCACAACTGGGTCCGCTTCACAGTTTGGTGGTCTCAAAACTCTAATGCAATCGAGGCTTGCAAAATTAAGCCCACGGGCCGGGGACTGGCTCATTTTCCCGGTGAATTCGAGAGAGGTGCTTCGTCCTGTTGGGTGGTTGTCGAACGTGTTCCCCGGGAAAATGTGATCGCGGTAGGGACGGCCGCTGCTTACAGCGCGGGTCGAGCCGCTCACACATCGCGCACTCCAGCGGAACACTTCGAAGCGGCTCAAGCCCAACAGCAAAAAGCCCCGTGAACGGGGCTGCGGGACGGTCAACGCAACCAGTGTACCCGGCGTGAACGCCGGGCCTAAGACCGCCTGCGGCGGAGAAGCCCGGTGAACCGGGCTGCGAAAAAAACTGAAGAAGCAAACGGAGAAAGAAAACTTCGAAGCTTTTTTGAAAGCGCTTGCAGACCTCAAAGAGCGCAAGCCGTTTGCCCTCTACGGCTACTGCCTGTTGAACAATCACTGCATAGGGGCGGCGAACAAGCTGCTGGACCGGCTGATTACCTACGAGGAACTATCCTCCTACCTGCCGTTCGCCAGCGCACGTGGGCGGAAAAGTCGCATCGGCCGCTGCCGGAGAGTACATTGTCGGCAATCCGCCGCTCGAACGAATCGGGCCGACCGTACGGCGATCCGAAATGGGTCAAGCGTCTTGACCCGGCCCTGTCCTGAATATTGTGTCAGCGGGAGGAATCTGATACTACCCCGTTTTCCCACATCTCGGAGATTGACGCATGGATGCGAATGTCTTGGAACAGGCGGAAGTGTTGGCCAAGTCGATTGCCGGTCAGGCGACGACGATGGAGGAGCTCAATGGCGTGATGAAAACGCTGATGAAATCGGCGCTCGGACAGATGCTGGGGGCCGAGCTCAAGGTCCATTTGAAGGAAGAGTCTCAGGCCATTTCGGAAGCGATCCTAGAGGAAGCAACGCCGCTACGGCGCGGTCGCAATCGCCTCAACGGGACGAGCCCCGGACTTGACGCTCAGACCAGCCCTGGAGGCGAAATGTGCCAGCAGAGTGCGTGGGGCAATCATCTAACGTGGGCATTGCTGCTGCCGACTGATGCTGCAATTCGGAAGAGCTTTTTTTAACGAGTTGATTTCCTCGTCGCTTATGGGAGTGCCGGGGAGCCACAGCCATTTCAGGTTCATAAGCCCAGCCAGCAGAGTCAGGTCGCTGACGGGCAAGCGGTCATATTTTAACTCCTCTATCCATTCTCCCAGTACCTCGCTAGCCAGGTCACGCCACCACCCTTGTGGTTTTTGTTGTGGGCCCTGTTCCGTTGTCACCGAGTGGCGGTGGTGGTATGGGCCATGGTACCATACGACCACACCTTGCGCTTCAAGCTTCTCTCCAAGCTGACGCTCAAACTCTGACTGACGCCGCTCCTTCGCCACCCAGCCAAAGAAGCAGGCCACGAGCGTGATGAAAACGAGAAAACTTCGCAGGCTAAAGCGACGCCACCTGCGACGAGATGGCGTGGGCTCGGCCAGAGGTTCCGCATCGAGCGTCACTGAAAAAGTCCCCTCTCCTGCTCGATAGTGCTCTGGTTCTTGCTCGGGCAGGAGAGACTCACACATGCAGACACCAAATACAACGGTCACTCCGCCCACCGATTTCTCTTCCAATTAGCAGGTCAAAGGCAACATAAGCGGTTATTGGGAACGACCGGGGATGGCTGTCAATTCGCTTGAAAGCATGGAGGGAGCCAGGGAAGCAATACCGTTGCTGGAAGCAATGCTCAAGGAAGAAAATCCCCAATCTTGGGTATCAGTGCACGTGCCGCGTGTACTTGGCGTCTTAAGGGGATTTCGTAGTTCAGCATCACAGTGTCTCCGACAGCCCGCTGGCCGCGATCGTCATGGCGCTTGAACCGGATTTGAGAGTTGGCCGATCCGCTCGATTTCAATCGTTACCGTGTCCCCGGCCTTGAGCCAGACCGGTGGCTTGCGGGCAAAGCCGACGCCTTGAGGGGTGCCGGTAAGGATGACGGTGCCGGGAAGCAGCGTGGTGTCCTGGCTTAAGAAGCTCACGAGCCTGGCGACGTTGAAGATCATGTCGCCGGTGGTGTGATTCTGCATCGACTGGCCGTTGAGGATTGTCTTGATGGCCAGCTTTTGTGGATCGCCCAGTTCGTCGGCGGTGACGATGGCAGGACCGAGCGGGCAGAAAGTGTCAAATCCCTTGCCGCGAATCCACTGGCCGCCGCCGCCGTCGCGCTGCCAACGGCGGGCAGAGACGTCATTCGCCGCGGTGTAACCGAAGACGTAGCTGAGCGCGTCCCCCTCTGAGACATTGCGTGCCCTTCGGCCAATGATGACCGCCAGTTCGCATTCATAATCCACTTCCCCCTCTGGGTTGCCGACGGCGGGAATGCGTATGGCACCACCGGGATCGTTGACGCTGCTCGTGGGCTTCATGAAGACCACGGGCTGATTGGGTATTGCCTGGCCACTTTCAACGGCATGTTCACGATAGTTGAGGCCAATGCAAAAAATATTGACCGGCAGGAGCGGGGCAAGCAAGCGGGCGACGGTTACATCGCCGCCCGCCGGTTCCTGGTTGCCGAACAGGTCGCCAACGAGGGGCTGCGCCCGGCCGTTGCCCAAATCCTGGCCGAAGTTGGTTTGACCGAGAGAATCGACAAAACGAATGAGTCGCATAGCAGGCTCCGAGTGGATTGGATCAGGTCCTGTAGTTTAGCGTGTTGTCGCCGCCGGGCGAACGGGGTCCCCAGTCAGGGCGCAGCCGATCCGTCGTCGAAGACTTGCCGCGGCGAGCACCCTGGGCACCCTCGGGATCGTGTCGTATCATGCTTCATCCCGGATCCTTTATCTTTGTTTCGGAGATTCTCCATGACTTCGCGCGAACGTTGGACGGTCTATCCGCTGCTGTTTCTTTCGCTGGGGATGGGCCTGCGGAGCCGCCTGACGGGCACCGTGCAATGCGAAAACCTGGTCATCGCCAGTCGGGATGGCAAGCCGGTCGCACGATTGCACGCGACCGCCGATCATCGCGGACAGCTTGAGTTCATCACCCCGGACGGCAAAGTCACATTGGTCGAGGGAACGTCGCCCGACGGTCAGTCAGGCATGCTCGAGATGTTTGGAGTGGACGGGAGGCCACTTGTGGCGATCGGCGTGAACATGTTTGGGGGGGGTCTTACCGCATGGCGCAGAGACCACAAGCTGCTGATCGCCGTCGGTCACGAAGAGCAGGGACCCGCGATTTTCGCCATCAATCCGCGGACCGATCAGCGCGCGGTCGTCCCTTTCTTGCCTGTTGTGCGCAAGCCACCGGCGACCGCCGAGCCCCAACCATCGGCGCCTGCAAAACCCGACGCGGAAAAATCGCCGCAACCACCAACGTCCAGCCCGTAACCGGCTGAGAATGCCAGGTTGTTGTAATTATCCTGGAGCGGAGCCAGTTGGCCTTCGCTATACTCAAAGAGCACGCCCTTTCAACGATTGATAGCGTTCTGCACGCGCGATGAGTATTCCTGGTATTCCGCTGCCGAGAGATCCTCCTCGAAGAGTTCCTGCGAGGCCACCACGAAGCGAGGGCGCCGATCTCGGTTTGTGGCTGGCGCGCCTGGCGGCGATCGCGGCCCTGCTGATTGTGGGATACCTGGCGTATGCGACCAGCACCGCGGGGGGTCAGGTCGCCGGCTGTGATGATACCGAGGCGGGCTGCAGCCAGATTTTTGCAAGTCGCTGGGCGACCTGGCTGGGCATTGGCGTCGGCGTGCCGGCCATGTTTGTTTATCTGACGGCCGGGGCTGCTACTTGGAGGGCAGGAGCATCGCCGTCGGCACGTACGCGGCGACTGGGGTGGACGCTGCTTGCCGGGAGTTCCGTGCTGGCAGGCGGAGCGGCAATCTGTTTCATCG
>SXHT01000238.1 GCA_005773095.1 Planctomycetaceae bacterium | reverse complement strand
GCATCGAAGCTGATAGAATTTACGGCCACGAACCTGCCCCGGGCCAGATCGGCGTAGTGCTTCGTGAGGTTGTGAACATGAATCATCGCCGCCAGCCCAGCCAATCATGCGATTGCCATCGGTTGTATCGGTTACGCAGCCATCGTCATCCGCGCGACACGAACCACTTAAGGTTAGCTTACGAACCGGTTTCGCGCAAGAACAACGTGAAGCGCAAGGCCCCCGGACATGGGAAGGTCGATAGATGGCGGCTTTCCCGCGTCAACGACGTCGTGAACGTTGACCTTGAGGCCAGCCAATGGGGCGGCCGTCGATGATACCTCCACATCCTAACATCGCCGGAAAGGAGCAACATTGCCATTCAGCGGACGGGAAGCAGGCCTCCTTCGTCGAACAAATCATAAAATACATTTCTCCGCCGTGGCTCGTAGCCGAGTTCGCGGATGGCATCCTTGATGTCGTCGATCGTCAGGTAATGCACGGTGCCGGCTGCCGCGACCACGTTTTCTTCGATCATCAGACTGCCCATGTCGTTGGCGCCGTAGAGGAGTGCAAGCTGGCCGATTTTAAGTCCTTGGGTGACCCAGCTTGATTGAATATTCGGAACGTTATCGAGGTACAATCGAGCGACGGCTTGCGTCTTCAAGTATTCGAACGAACTGGCCGCCGGATGGTTGGCCATTTCGTAGCCTGGCTGAAATGTCCAGCAGATAAACGCGGTGAAACCGGCCGTTTCGTCTTGCAGCTGACGCAAACGTTCCAGGTGCTCGATTCGCTCGGCGAGCGATTCGATGTGGCCGAACATCATCGTCGCGGTACTGCGGCCACCCATCGAATGCCACACGCGATTCACCTCCAACCAGCCGTCAGTGAGGACTTTGCCGCGCGTCAGTGCCTTGCGCACGCGGTCGACGAGGATCTCGCCCCCGCCCCCCGGCAGACTGCCCAGACCCGCGGCGCGCAACCGCTTGAGCACTTCGTGAAGCGAAAGCTTGTTGACTTTGGTGAATGCGTAGATTTCGGGCGGGCTGAAGCCGTGAATGTTGACTTGCGGAAAATGCCCCTTGAGATCGCGCAGCAGATCTTCGTACCACTCCAGCCTCAGCTCAGGATGCATTCCGCCTTGCATCAAGATCTGATCTCCGCCAAGTGCGACGGTTTCCTGCACCTTCTGCAGCAGGTCCTCGCGGCTTAGCAGGTACCCCTGCGAATCGCCTGGCTTGCGAAAGAACGCGCAGAAATCGCAGACCGCGCTGCAGATGTTGGTGTAGTTGACGTTGCGATCGATATTATAGGTGCGATAGGGCTCGGGGTGCAGCCGGCGCGTGACGGCGTCGGCCGCCTGGCCGATCGCGGTCAGGTCATGCGATTCGAGAAGGCGCACGCCTTCGTCGAACGCAAGTCACTGTCCGGCGACCGCTTTGTCAAGAATTGGCTGTAAGGCTGAAATCAAAATCAACTCCAGTTGTCCGTAGGGCCGGCTGTGCCGGCCGCACGGGGAAGCGTCTCGCGATTCCTGGCCGGCACAGCCGGCCCTACGACCAGTCCTATCGAGACCGCCAGGTCGTGGAACAACTCCAGACCCCGCTTCTCGCGCTCGCCCAGAAAAAAGTGCAGATTGTCTCGCAAGTACGTCAGGCAATGTGGTTTGGTAAGTCCCAGCGGAGCAGCCTCGCGATGGGCGATTTCCTCCAGGTGGGCAAGACCCTCATCGCGCGCCTCGCTCAAGGCCGATTCGAGATCGCCCAAGTCCACGCCCCCCCTCGCCGTCCACATGGCAAACACAAAGGGCAACTCGGACCAGCGACACCATTCATCTCCCAAGTCCCAAACGGCTGAAAAATTTCCCGCTGGTGAATGAATTGCCCGGTCGCCAATCAGCAACACCGCATCCGCCTGCGTGTCCTCAAGCGAGGCATCGACCGGCAATCGCTCAAGCTGCGGATCCAAACCAAATCGCTCTTTGAGCAGAATTCTGGCCAGCGCGACACTCGTCCGAGAACCCTCATCAAGTGCCAACGTCCGCACCGCCTCAAACGGTTTGCGGAAGAAAAGCTTGACGCTCAGCACCGGTCCACGACAGGCAATGCAAGCGTCGGAAACGATTGAATACGTGGGTTTGCGGAAGACTTCGATCGTGGGAATCAGCGCCACATCGAGCCGTCCCGCTGCAAGATCGTCCGCCAGCCGGCTCGGAAAATCGAAAATCAGATCGGCCTGGGGCGCGAGTGAAGCCAGCCCATAGACCAACGGCTTGGTGTTGAGATAATTGACCGCTCCGACACGGAGACGCTTGCGCTGCATTTTCGCCCTCCCGGCCGCGGTTCTCACCACGGACGACGAAGTGTTCTCTTTCATCAACCGGATTATAGCGCTATGATTAACCATCGCAAAGGGAGAAACACAGCGATGTCTCCGTTGTTCCGCCTGTGACCTGCCGCCTGTTCGAAGGATGCCGCGGTGCGAGTTTCCATCGTCTTCCTGGTGATATTGGTTCCGTCGACCAGCACTTTGGCCGGCGAAGATCCCCTTTTGCCAGGTCTCGTTCTCGAGCAAATCAAGATCATTCAAGATGTCGGACTTGAGGCAAGATCGACCTGGCGGAGAAGATCGAAAGTTCACCGGCCATTGCCGAGGGGGCCGTTTTCCTGCGGAGCGATGGCAATCTAATCAAGCTCAAGTGAACCAACTCCTCATCACGCCCTTCGCTCAACCCGCCTCCGGCAGCATCTGTCCGCCTGGATCGAAAAGCATCACGAATCGCGCACTGGTCTGCGCGGCACTTGCCCAGGGCGGCTCCCGACTGGTCGGCGCTCTCGACAGCGATGACACGCGCGTGATGATCGAAGCGCTTCGCGCGCTCGGCATTGACGTGCGGGTTGATCTTGCCAAACGCACGATTGTCGTCACGGGCTGCGGCGGCAATATTCCGGCGAAGTCCGCCGCACTGTTCGTCGGCAACAGCGGAACCACGGCGCGATTCCTGACCCCCCTGCTTGCGCTCGGGAACGGCACGTACAGGCTCGATGGCACCCCCCGAATGCGCGAGCGGCCGATTCAGGACCTGCTCGATGCGCTTGCGCTGCTTGGCGTGCGCGTGGCCAGCACGGCAGGCACCGGCTGCCCCCCGCTGGTCGTCCACGCTCAACGTCTACCGGGAGGCCAGGTCGCGATGCGCGGCGACGTTTCAAGTCAGTTTCTCAGTGGCCTTTTGCTGGCGGCGCCCTACGCAAATGCTCCGCTTCAGATCGCCATCGAAGGGGAACTGGTCTCGAAGCCCTATGTGCGCATGACGCTTGCGGTAATGCGCGCGTTTGGCGTCGATGTCCCCGCAGATCAGCTTTCGAGCTTTCGAATACCAGCGCCTCTGCATTACGCGGGTCGCAGCTATGCCATCGAACCGGATGCTTCCGCCGCAAGCTACTTTTGGGCAGCCGCGGCGATCACCGGTGGCTGCGTGACGGTCGAAGGACTCGACCGCAGCAGCCTGCAAGGCGACGTCGCCTTCTGCGACTGCCTGGCCAGGATGGGCTGCGAAGTGCGGTACTCCGACACCGGGCCAGGCCTCTTGGAGACCCGCAGTCGCTCATCGGAGCGTCGTGGCCACGTGCTGGCAGGCACGACCGTTCTAGGTCGAGCGCTTCGCGGCATCGACGTGGACATGAACGCGATCAGCGACACAGTGCAAACGCTTGCCGCCGTGGCTCTCTTTGCCGAGGGGGAAACAACGATTCGGGGTGTTGGCCACATTCGCCACAAAGAAACCGACCGCATTGGCGCGCTCGCCACCGAACTGCGAAAACTTGGAGCAGTTGTCGAGGAGCGACCCGACGGCCTGCGCATTAGTCCCGGCACGCTACGCCCAGCAACGATCAATACGTACAACGACCATCGCATGGCAATGAGCTTATCGTTGGTCGGCTTGAGACAACAGGGAATCGTGATCAACGATCCTGCTTGCACTTCGAAGACGTATCCCAAGTTCTTCAGCGATCTGGAATATCTGCGCGTCTAAGCAGCATGCCTGGCCCATGACCAACGCGCTGTGAGGTAGCGACAAGATAAACGAGTAGCCGGCACCCCTGGCTGCCGCCAGCGGAAGGCTCCCTCCTGAGAACGAGTTTTTTCCTCAGATCAGCCGCGACCGTTCAACCGTCTCAAGCAGTTCTTCGGCTCGACGGAGGAGCGCCAAACCAGATTGGCTTGGCGGGTACGCGGCGCTCGACGGGTCGCAAGCCTCGAACATCGCATGGCAGTGCCGGCAGACTACATTTCTGCCCAAATACTCCACACGTACATGCAGGCTGCGGCCACATGTCGGGCACTCTTGCACGAAATAGGTGGACCTCGACATGGCGTTGGAACCTCCTGTTGCCAGTTGCCCCGCTGGGGTCTCAAAGACGCTCGTTATCCTAAGCCAATCGAATCCAAGATTCAACTGGGCATCGATCGTAAATCCTTGGCATTGTGAAAGTTGTCACAATGTGCCGCCGGCTGGACAGTCTGTTGGCTTGCAGGAATCGATGAACTTTTTGGCCTGCTCACGATTTGCTCACAGTACATCCCAAGCAATCGCCGAAAAACGATCGTAGGCGATCCACGCTGACCACTCGACGCACCGCCGCAAGTTCTGCGTTTTTGCACTGTGCAACGGGTCACCGTTCACGGGCCGGGGACTGCTCATTTTCCCGGCAAATTAGCCAGATGTGCATCGTGCCGATGGGTGGGTGTCCAACGTGGTTCCCGGGAAGATGTGCCCCCCTCTTGGCCCATGAACGGTTACGTCCAACGGTCTCCCACAATTGTCGGATGCTAGCTGGCAATGAACGACATGCAGGCAAGAGGCATGGTTCGCACCTCGTTTCCGAATGAATCTCTGGCCAGATAACGCCCCATGAATCGTGTCGCAAAAACGCTCGTTCGATTCGTTATGCTGTCCGCGGTAGCCTTGCCGCCCGGTTTCGCGGCCTGCCCGCAAGCTCAGGCCTTGCCGCCCAACCGCAAGCCTGACTGGGACGAGATCGCCAAGGTGATCACGGCTCACTTCGCTCAGGTGCCAGGTCATCATGCGTATGCGCTGATCACGCAATCCGACGTTGGGCCGCTGTGGGTGGCGTTATCCAAACGCAAGTGGAATGTTCCGCAGGCCGAGCGAGATCGACTGACCAAACTCATTCCCACGGACAAGGAATTCTTCGTCGAGCGGCTTCACACCGCCAAGGGCCGCGCATTCATGCGTAATGTGGCGACCCGGTTTCCGGAAATCTATGACCGGCTCGACCTGTTGTCACGCGCGACCGGAGGAGGCAAGCCCGCAGTCAGCGGCCTGATCGCCGCGCCCGACGCCCGACAAACGGTGAGTTACATGTTCAGCAAGTCCGGCGAACGCTCTTGGGCTGCGCTTCTCCCTGAAAAAAACTCGTTCAACAAACCAACCGGCCGAATCTACACGGCCGAGTCGCTGGCAAAGGAATTGCAGCAGCTCTATGGAGGTTCATGAGCGCCACGCCCTGTCGCAGCGTGCACACGCACAGGCAGTTTTCTGTGTTGAGTGACAGCGCGACAACGGATCGGCCGCGATTCGCAGGACCGAGACTTTGACACAAAGAGTGGATTCCTTTATGTTGAATCCATCCTTTTTCGGTGTGGACAATTCACGGGCCGGGGACTGGCTCGTTTTCCCGGCGAATTCGCGTGAGGCGCATCGTCCTGTCAGGAGGTTGTCCAACGGGGTTCCCGGGAAAATGTGCCTGTCCCCCTCTCTTGGCCCGTGAACGGTTACATGTCAATCGCGTCTTTGTGGATGGTCCGTCGGCAAATCGCTTGAGGGATTTTGGATGAGCAACCACACGTTTTTCGGCTCGGTTGTGCCCCGCAGTGGTTCGCCACTCAACCGGGTGTGGCAAGTGGGACCGTGGCTGTTTGTCTCGGGACAAGTCTCGGTGGATATGACGGCCTGCCGCGAACGAGCCGGCGAGGAAACGAAGTGAGCAAACGGGTTGGCATCATCGCGCTGCTGGCGGAATCGAACACGTTTATCGCGTGCCCGACCACGCTCGAGCATTTCAAGCAGAACCTGCTGGTCACGGGGGAGGAAGTTCGAGATCAACTGTCCGAGGCGCATCATGAAGTGGGCGGTTTCTTTGCAGGACTTGCAGGAGCAGGCGCCGAAGCCGTGCCTGTTTTCGCCGCGCGTGCCATGCCCTATGGTGTGATGACGGGCAAGACGTTCGAAGCGTTGATGGTGAACCTGGAAGCGGAACTTCGCAAGCACCTTCCGCTGGATGGCGTATTGGTCGCTCCGCACGGCGCAGCGGTGAGCGAGCACGTGCGCGATGCGGACGGATACTGGCTGCGGCTGGTTCGGGGTTTGGTGGGGCCGGATTGTCCCATCATCGGCACGATCGATCCTCATGCCAATCTGACTGCACAGATGGTCGATGCCACCGATGCGCTGGTAGCCTATCGCACCAATCCGCACATCGATCAGCGAGATCGCGGTCTGGAGGCGGCAAGACTCATGGTCGCTACGTTGGAGGGCAGAATCCGACCACGTCAAGCGGCGGCGTTTCCCCCCTTGGCCATCAACATCGAGCGCCAGCAAACCGATGCCCCCCCCTGCCGTGAGATATTCGCGGCGGCCGCCCAGATTCGCGACGCCAGGGACGTCTTGTCCTCGAGCATTTGCCTGGGCTTCCCCTATGCCGATGTGCCGGAAATGGGCTCGGCAGCGCTCGTAGTCGCCGACGGCAAACGCGACCTGGCGGTTGGCCTCGCCGACGATCTGGCCGCGACGCTCTGGGAAATGCGGCAGGAGTTTCAACCGCGGCTGACCAGCATCGACGAGGCGCTCGATCAGGTTCAAAGGCTCGACGCCGCCGGTCGGCTCGATCGCCCGGCGTGCCTGCTCGACATGGGAGATAACGTCGGCGGCGGATCTCCTGCCGATGGTACGTTCCTGGCCCAGGCCATTCATCACCGCCTCATGGCGGGCGCCTTCGTCTGCTTGTGTGATCCACAGGCGGTTGAGTTATCCAGTCGATTTGGGATCGGCCAGCGGGTCGAACTTTCGGTTGGCGGAAAGTCGGACGATCGGCACGGAACGCCGCTCACCGCCACGTTCACGATCATCGCGCAATCGGCGGGTCGTTTCCAGGAATCGCAGCCACGGCACGGCGGTGTTGTAAATTTCGACCAAGGCCCGACCGTGGTCGTTCGCACCGACAACGGCCTGACGATCATGCTTACATCGCGTCGCATGGCTCCCTGGAGTCTGGAACAGTTACGGCATTGCGGATTCGATCCTCAGGCGTTCAAGATTCTGGTCGCAAAGGGAGTGCATGCGCCAATCGCCGCCTACCAGGAGGTGTGTCGCGAATTGATCCGGGTCAATACGCCAGGCGTGACATCGGCCGATCTTAGCGGGTTCGACTATCAGCATCGGCGCCGGCCTTTGTTTCCCTTTGAGGCAAACATGTCCTGGTCACCGCGGGGCAAGGAGGCTGTCGCATGAGTGAGCGTCGAGTGGCAATGATTACCGGAGCGTCGGGTGGAATTGGGTCGAGCATTGCTCGCGAGCTGGCGGCGCGCGGTCACGCCGTCGCCCTGCTCGGCACCAACGAAAACGCACTTACGCGCGTTGCCAGCGAGATCCGAGCTGCTCAAGGCGAGGCCCTGGTCTTGGTTGGGGACCTTGCTGACTTGCGCTATGCCGAGTCGGCCGTTCAACACACGATCGAGCAGCTTGGCCAGGTCGACGTCCTGGTGAATAATGCTGCCTGGCGCGAGTTAATGACCATGCGGGAAATCACGGTCGAGTCCTGGGAACGCACGCTCCGCGTTTGCCTGACCGCGCCCGCCTTTCTCGCGCGTTGGTGCGCCGCCGACATGGAACACCGCGCCCGAGGCGTTGTCGTGAACGTGACGAGCATCATGGCACAGCAGTCGGCCGGTTTCGCGCCGGCGTACATCGCCAGCAAGGGAGCGCTTGAATCGCTGACCCACGATCTGGCCGCGCTCTATGGCCCCAAGGGCATCCGCGTCGTGGCGGTGAGCCCTGGTGCGGTGGACACGCGGTTGACGCTCGATGTGGCGGACAGCCAGCCCGACGCCAAACGCGAACTGGGCATCTACAGCAGGTCCATGATCCCGCTGGGTCGCTGGGCCGAACCTCTCGAGATTGCCCGGGCCGTTGCCTGGCTGGTGAGCGACGAAGCGTCGTACATCACGGGCACGACGCTTGTTGTGGATGGGGGCTGGATGCGGCATCATCTGCCGACGCCGCTTGCCGAGCAACTGAGGCCAGGACAATTCCAATGAGCATCTGGCGATTCGCCGACCATCTGCCTGCTGTGCCCCCCGAGTTTCGCATCACGCTCGGCGAAGGGAACACGCCGCTTTTGCGCTCGCGACGGATTGGGCCCGAAGCGGGTCTTGAGCGACTGTTTTTCAAGCTTGAGCAGATCAATCCCAGTGGTTCGTACAAAGACCGATTCGCCGCCGTGGCGATCTCGGCGATGCGGGCGCAAGGCAAGTCGCGATGCGTGGCCTCGTCGAGCGGCAACACGGGCGCTGCGCTGGCGGCTTATTGCGCGGCCGCCGGCATTGCTTGCGAGATTGCGATCGTCGAATCGGCCCCGGCGGCGAAGCTCTTGCAGATGTTAGCCTACGGCGCCCGCCTCAAGCGCGTGCGGGGTTTTGGTCTTGATCAGGAAATTACGAGCCGCGCACTCGACCAGCTTGCCGAGATGGGCGGCGAGCACGACGCTGCGCTGCAAATCTCCGCCTATCGTTACAGCCCACTCGGCATGTCCGGTGTGCAGACCATCAGCTATGAACTGCAGGAGCAATCGCTCCCGTTGGAACTGAAGCTGGACCACGTTTTTGTTCCAGCCGGCGGTGGCGGGCTCGCGCTGGCGGTGGCACGCGGGTTCGCAAGGTTGAGCTTGTTGGATGAGCAGCAGCGGACTCCGGCGGTGCATGTGGTGCAACCCCAAGGCAACGACACCATCGCCACGCCGCTGAGAGAGCGCCGCGTGCGTGCCCAGGCAGTAACCTGTACCAGCGCCGTGAGCGGGTTGCAGGTGCCTTCGGTCATCGACGGCAACGAAACGATTGCCGAATGCCGCGCCACCGGCGGAACCGGGTTTACGGTTGATGATGAGCAGGTCTGGCGATGTCAGGCAAGACTCGCGCACGAGGAGGGTATCTTTTGTGAACCGGCGGCCGCGGTGGCGCTCATGGGCGCGCTCCAGGCCGTGGAGTCGGGCGCGATTGCCAAAGACGCCACCATGGTCTGCCTTGTAACTGGGTCGGGATTCAAAGACGCCGCGTCGATCGAACGGATGACCCAACATGTGACTTGCCCGACCGTGGAGCTTTCCGAATTGTGACGTTGGCCGTCGTGCCAGAGGAACAATCGGGTCGGTGGCTGACAGCGTGAAGAACGGCTCGTTTCGGCCACCCACTACGCTCAACCAGGCTCCAACAGGCTGAATTCTTGGGAATTCAGTTACAATACCCTCTCCAAGGAGTTCCGCGATGAACGCTCCCACCAATCGTCGCACTTTTGTCAAGCTGGCATCAACCGGCGTCGCTGCCGCCACGGCGCTGAGAGCCCGGCGGTCCATCGGCAACAGCCCCAACGAAAGGATCACCTGCGGCCTGATCGGCTGCGGTCCCCGCGGCACGCACGACGCAAATCTGATGAAGAACCTGCCGAACGTGGAGATCGTTTACGTTTGCGATGTGGATGAATCGCGCCGGCAATCCGTGGCGAACACGCTGGGCGTTGACTCGAGCCACACGCTCGACGACCTGCGGAAAATGCTTGACGATCACTCGCTCGATGCGGTGCTGGTGACCACGCCCGATCACTGGCATTCCATCGCCTCGATCTTGGCCTGCGACGCTGGCAAGCATGTCTACGTGGAGAAGCCGATCTCTCATAATATTCACGAAGGCCGCTTGCTGGTCGAGGCCGCGGCGCGCAACAACGTCAAGGTGCAGCATGGCACGCAAAGCCGCAGCACGCAGATGATGATCGACGCCGTGAAGCTTTTGCATTCAGGTGTGATTGGTAAAGTGCTCGCAGCCAGGTGCTGGAACATCCAACGACGCGATTCAATCGGCCGAGGGCAAGACACCGAACCACCGGCAGGCTTCAATTACGACGACTGGATCGGCCCGGCGCTGATGATTCCCTATCGCACGAACCGCGTTCACAATCGTTGGACCTGGTGGTATCATTTCGGTGCAGGCGACATGGGCGACGACGGCGTTCATGACATCGATTACACGCGGTGGGGCCTCGGCGTGGAGACGCATCCCAGCAGGATCGTGGCGCTGGGCGGCAAGTACTTCTTCGACGATGACCAGGAATTTCCCGATACGCAGCAAGTCACCTTCGAGTATCCGGGCGATGGCCAGGTGGGAAGTCGAAAGATTCTGATCTACGAACAGCGCCTGTGGAGCACCAACTTTCCGCGGAACGTTGATAGCGGCGCCGAGTTCTATGGCACCGATGGCCAGATGTTTTTGAGCCGCCGGGGCAAGATCCAGATCGTTGATTCCGGAAATAAGCCGCAGGAGCACCAGGTTCAACCTCGTGCGCAGGATGACGCCGGTCACGTGCAGAATTTCGTCGCCGCGATTCGCGACGGCACGGCCTTGAACGCCGACGCGCTCGTCGGTCACTTGTCGACGTCGCTCTGCCACCTGGGCAACATTGCCACGCGGCTCGGACGCTCGCTGGAGTTCGATCCCAAGCGGGAGCGATTCATCGGCGACGAGGAAGCCAACAAGCTGGCGAAGCGCGAGTACCGCGACCACTGGGCCCGACCGAAGGGAGCATGAACGAGGCGCTCGGCGCGGGTCTTCGGACCCGCTGCTGGCCGGACCGAGGGTCTCGACGGATGACCGGCGACCAGCGGTCAAACTGGCGCGGTCAGAAGACCCGCGCCCAACGCAATCTGAATTGAACCATGCCCGAACCTCAACGCCGCTACGCGCCGATTGCTCAGTACAAGGACGTGGCGGCACTGCGCGCTCGGCTGTCGGAACTCGGCGTAAGGCTGCCGATCGACGAATACATTCTCACGGCCGACCAAGGCTCGCCGCTGGCGCAGGCGATCGAGGTGGCCGGCTTCCGCCTGGCAAATCGCTGGTGCATCCATCCCATGGAAGGCTGGGACGCAAACACGGATGGCTCGCCCAGCGACCATACGCTGCGCCGCTGGCGGCACTTCGGCGCAAGCGGCGCGAAGCTGATCTGGGGGGGCGAGGCGGCCGCCGTTCGGGCCGATGGCCGGGCCAATCCACGCCAAACGCTCGCGGTGCGAGAGAACTGCGCCGGCTTGCACACGCTGCTGGAGGCGTTGCTCGACGTGCATCGCCAAAGATTCGGCTCGCTCGACGGCCTGCTCGTGGGCTTGCAGCTCACGCACTCGGGCCGATTTTGCAAGCCGCACGACAACCAGCGTTTTGAACCGCGAATCGCCTATCATCATCCGCTGCTCGATATCAAATTCGGCACCGATCCGAATGATGCCTCAATCGTCTGGACCGATGATGATCTGGAGCGTTTAATTGATGATTTCGTGGCGGCCGCGAAGCTGGCGCGCGAGCTGGGTTTTCAGTTCGTCGACATCAAGGCCTGCCACGGTTATTTGTTGCACGAGTTCCTAGGTGCGCGTCGGCGCGCGGGCCGATTCGGCGGCGACTTTGCTGGCCGCACGCGTCTCTTGCGTACAATCATCGCCCGCATCCGCGAGGACCTTCCCGGGTTGATGGTTGGCGTGCGGCTGAGCGTATTCGACATGGTCCCTTATCAAACCAGTCGCGAAATCGGCCGTCCGATGGCGTTCGAAGATTGTCTGCCGTACGACTGCGGTTTCGGCGTCAATGCCCACAACCCCCTGCAGCAGGACCTCGCGGAACCGATGGAACTTGTAGGCCTTTTGCAATCGCTGGGCGTAGCGATGCTCAACGTTACGTGCGGCAGTCCGTATTACAACCCGCACATGCAACGCCCCGCGTTTTTTCCACCCAGCGACGGCTATCAACCGCCCGAGGACCCGCTCGTCGGCGTTGCGCGGCAAATCAACATCGCGCGCGATTTCAAACGCCGCTTCCCACAGCTTCCCATGGTCGGCAGCGGATACTCCTATCTGCAAGACTACCTGCCGCAGGTCGCACAGGCGGCAGTGCGGGAAGGCTGGATCGACATCGTGGGCCTCGGCAGGATGGTGCTCAGCTATCCCGATCTTCCCGCCGACACGCTTGCCACCGGTAAACTGGCCCGCAAAAGAATCTGTCGCACCTTCAGCGACTGCACAACGGCTCCTCGCAATAACCTGATTTCGGGCTGTTACCCGCTTGACGAGCACTACAAGCAACTTCCCGAAGCGGCGACACTTCGCCATCTCAAGCGGGCCGACTAACGAAATTATTCATGCCTTTGCGGCCGTTGCCAACCTTGAACCCGCACTGGCTCCGCAGCACTTGCCGCATGTGCCACTCGAACTCCATTTCCTCGGGATTGCCGAAGACCATTGTTTCTTGCGCTCCGATTTCAGCGCGCCCAGCCAGGCCAACGAGCAGGGCAATCGAGACAACTCCAGGCATTGTTCCGCTCATGAAGTGCGCCTTTGCGTCGATGGTTATGTTCTTTATTAGCAGCTTACGCCAGGTGGTCCGCGTTCGCAAACGTTGGCGATTGTAAAGTAGTAGGCACACTCCGTGTGCCGTACATCGTCAACGGCACACAGAGTGTGCCTACTACAGAATGCTCGACGAATCGAGAACCCCGATGAAGAAGACCTTTCACCACACCGGAGTGATCACGGATCAGCAACAGCCCGACGAAATCTATGT
>SXHT01000237.1 GCA_005773095.1 Planctomycetaceae bacterium | reverse complement strand
CGACCTTCCGACGACGCGAATTCTGAGCAGCCCCCTCCAACCGACATCAACGTGGACGCACCGTCGCCAGACTCCCGATACAAGTCCGACAGCACGGATCCGCTGCCCCCCTCGAGCGAGGTTCCCGAGGACGAGCATCACGAAGGCGAGTCCGTCCCAGACTCGCCGCGCGGTGCGGAGATCGGCGACCGCGTGCCGTCCAACGTGGTTCCCCCCAAAGAGGATTTACCGGCGCCGGCTCCCCGGACACAGACCCAAGCAACGCCAAGCGGCGGCATTTTCCGGCTCGACCCGCCAGGCAAGCTGATTCCCGTCGGCGCCGACGAGCTCATACCGGGCGTGATCTACCTGCACGACAGTCCAACGTTGGGCCGCCAGGTCTGGAGCTTCGTGCAATCCAATGGCCAGTTCTGGCACGCCTTTGGGCCAGGCACCACGCAGTCGGTCGATCACTTTGATCTACGAATGACAAGTGAGGAGCGGAAAGAATCGCTTCGAAAGATCGATCCCAAACTGGCCTTCGATGTCAGCGACACCGGAGCAAAGGTGTTTTTTCGCCTCCAAGCCGACAACACCTGGAAGCTGGTCCGCACCTATTCCGTGCCTTCGATCTATGATCTGGAAACCAGCCAGCGATGGGAAAAGCAGTGGGACCGTTACTTGCCGGTGATCCATCTTTGCGGAGATAGCTGGGAGCACCGCGAAGGCGGCTACCGGGCGGGGCCGTGGGCATCGGCCGGGGAGACGATGTGGGACGATGGGACCATGGGTGGATGGGATGATGGGACGACCGAGGAGTGGCACGAGTAAGCTCAAGAGCGAGCCGGGAATTCGGCAAATCGCCCCCCTTGCGCCGGTTCCCCGTTCCGATCGGCGACTACCAGCGATGGCCGCCCCAGCCGCCGTATCCGAAGTCGCTGCTGTAATAGCCGGCGGCCATCGGTATTTGACCACCCGTGACGTTCTTGGCGCCGACCACGCCGCCCGCGCCGCCCCAACCACCGCTGCTGACCGCGGAGCTGATCGCGCGGTCGGCCTCTTGCCGCTGCTTGTTCAACTCGCTGACAACCATCTGCGACTGGGCCGACTTGGCTTGCAGGAATGCTTTCGAGCCGCGCTGCTGGGCCTCGGCATGGAGGACGAACTTGTTGAGATAGTCCTGCATTTGATCGGCCGACATTCGGGCAATGTCGGGGAGACCGGCAAGCATCTTCTTGCGGTATTCTTCCGAGGCGAGCGAAAGCTGCTCGCGAAGATAGGTCTTCACCTCGCGAGCGGCCGGGCCGTTGAGTACGGCCAACTTGTCGGTGATCTCTTGCTGAAACCGCAACAGGTCGGCGGGAGACATTTCACGCACCCGCTTGTTGATCTCGCGCTTGAAGTCGAGCACTTGTTCGGGGCTGTATAACTTCTGCGTGTCGAACCAGGTGCCGAGGAGGAGCATGGTTCGCCGCCAGTCGGCACTTTGGAGCACCTGCTCCTTGGTGAGACCGGCATTCTCGGTTTCGAGGCCGGGAAGCGTGACGTCATCAGCCGGCGCGGCAAAGAGGGCAAGGCAAATCAATAATTGTTTCATGGCATGTACTCCACTCGACGGAGGAAAGATGAAGGATGAGGGATGAAGGTTATCTCATCGCTCATCGCTCATCGCTCATCCCTCATCTTTCTTCCCTTTTCTCACCAGCCGCAGCTTCAGGTCCGGCAGCGGCTGGCCTTCGAGCGTCGCTTCGACCGATTCCCATTCGATCGTGTCGTCGTTGATCTTAAGGATTCTGGCCAGACTGCCGATCGATTTGCCGTCAGCCGTGACGCCGGAGACTTCGGCCTCAAGACCATTCTCGGTCGAGGTCCATTCGGCTTGCGAGAAGCTGCCGTCATGTGCGAAGGTCCAGGAGCGGAACTGTTCTCCCTTGGGATCCCAGCCAATGCGTTGCATGCCCGACTGCTCGCCGCGGCCCGGAAGCCGAGTTTTGAACTCGCGCTCCAGGTAGTTGCCGTCGGCGCTCCAACGGATCACGGTTTCGAAATTCGCATCTTTGTCCTCGGCCGACCATTGGCCGATCATCCATTTCAGTTCCGCAAGATGGGCGTGGTGCAAACCGACAGGCACGTGATTTTCTCGCACGCTGTCGAGCGACCAGGATTTCTGGCCTTCGCGCATGACCCACGTGGCGGTGAATCGCGAATGCACGGCGGGGGCGCCAGGGTAACTCTTGAATGTGCTCGTGCCATCCACCGTCGCCACGCCGCTGGCAACGATGCGAACGCTGTCCACGGCCATCGTCAGCGAGGGCCGCACCAGGTCTTTTTCTTTTGCATTTGCAGGCTTCTTAACTGCAGCCCGGGCGGCGAGCTGCTCGCGGAAATTGATCTTCTGGCCATTCTCGCCGACGAAATCGCCGTGCTCGGTCCAGAGCTCGGACATCTTCTTGATATCGCCAGAATTGAAGGCTTCAACAAACTGCTTCGTGGCAGCCACGATCTGCTCGCGAGTGGCCGCGGCATCGTCTTGGGCCAGGGCGAAACCGCAAGCAGACGCTGCCGCCAAAGTGGATGCGATGATCAGGCGTCGAGCGAGACGCATAGTTTCCTCCCTTTTTGATCTCGGGCACTGTGGCGACCGCCAAACACGAACCCGCGACATCCAACTGTAGCCTGTAACTTGCGCGGGGGAGCACGCGGTCCGGTTCTAGCGATTATACCGTCGCGGGACTAGACTTGGGTTAGAAAGGAACCGTGAAGATGCGCCATTTTCTGCCGCTGGCTGCCGTGCTGATCGTATCGGCAGTCGTCACTTACGCCGTTGTGAAGGCGCGGTCGGATGGCGACCGACCTTCCGGAACACCCTCAATGCAGGAGGCGGCGGGACCCGAACGGTCCGTGTCCCCGTCGGGTCCGGCCCCTGCCGGAATGGTCTGGATTCCGGGCGGCCAGTTTACGATGGGCACCGCGGACACGGACAGTTGGCCCGCCGAAAGGCCCGCCCATCCGGTAAGCGTCGACGGGTTTTGGATGGACGCCACGGAAGTGACCAACGCCCAGTTCGAGAAATTTGTCGATGCCACGGGCTATGTCACCACGGCCGAGACGAAGCCCGACTGGGAGGAAATCAAGAAGCAGACCGCGCCGGGCACACCCAAGCCGCCGGATGAACAGCTTGTCGCGGGGGCTGTCGTATTTACGCCTCCCGATCATCCGGTCGATCTTAACGACTTCGGCCAATGGTGGAGGTGGACACCCGGCGCGAACTGGCGTCATCCCGAGGGTCCGGAAAGCAACCTCCAGGGACGAGAGGATCATCCCGTCGTCCACGTAAGCTGGGACGATGCGATGGCCTATTGCAAGTGGGCGGGCAAGCGACTGCCCACCGAGGCTGAGTGGGAATGTGCCGCGCGCGGCGGGTTGGAAGGCAAGCGTTATGCGTGGGGGAATGAACCGGTTTCCGAGACCACGCCGCAGTGCAACATCTGGCAGGGGCATTTTCCCGACAAGCTCGCGCAGGTTGACAAGTTCCCACGCACCGCGCCGGTGAAGTCATTTCCGCCGAATGGCTACGGCCTTTATGACGTGGCCGGCAACGTCTGGGAGTGGTGCAGCGACTGGTATCGGCCCGACACGTATCGGCGGCAGTTGGAAGAGACTCGCGGTGGCGTGGTGATCAATCCCCAGGGGCCGACCGACAGCTTCGATCCACGCGATCCCTACGCGCCAAAGCGTTCCCATCGGGGCGGGTCATTTTTGTGCAACGACGCCTATTGCTCGAACTACCGCCCCAGCGGTCGTCACGGCAATTCCCCTGACACCGGCATGTCGCACGTGGGCTTCCGCTGCGTGAAATCTCCGTGAGCAGTCGTTTGGGAGTGTTTGGGTTGCACCTTTCCAGGGTGACGGTAAAGTCCTCGCAGGTCGGATTTTCAATCCGACCCGTCTGAGGACGTTGGCGGCATGATTACGTGACGAATTGAAAATCCGTCCTGGTGAACGGCCGCGATGCCGCTCCCCTAGCATCAGCGGCGGAGAACGCCATGTCCAAGCTGAGCCTCGACCATGCGCACCTTCGTCGCGTCATCTTGACCAGCTTCATCGGGACCACGATCGAGTGATACGATTTTTACATTTACGGCACGGCCGCAGCGCTCTTCTTCAACAAACTGTTCTTTCCCACCTTCAGTCCGATGGCAGGCACGATGGCGGCCTTCGCCACGTATGCCGTGGGATTCTTCGCGCGGCCGGTAGGCGGTGTGGTGTTTGCGCATTACGGCGACCGCCTGGGCCGTAAGGCCATGTTGGTGTTGACGCTTGTGATGATGGGCCTGGCTACCTTCCTGATCGGATTGTTGCCCAGCTACGAACAAATCGGTATCGCCGCGCCGTTGTTGCTGGTGACGTTACGCTTTGTGCAGGGCCTTGGCGTCGGTGGCGAATGGGGCGGGGCCGTGCTGATGGCAGTCGAACACGGACACAGCGGGCGGCGCGGCTTCTATGGCAGTTGGGCCCAGGCGGGGGTCCCTGTAGGGTTGCTGCTGGCCACCGGCGTATTCGCGCTTTGTGCTCGAATGCCTGAAAGCCAGTTTCTGGCTTGGGGCTGGCGGATCCCCTTTCTGGCGGGCATTGCGCTCACGGGAATTGGCTTATTCATCCGGTTAAGCGTTCAAGAGAGTCCGCTGTTCGCCGCGGAGCAGCGCAAGCCGGCTCCGATCTCGGAAGGTCTTCCCATCGCCCACGTTTGGCGGGCCTATCGAAAAAACGTGTTGCTGGCCATCGGTGCCCGATTCGGAGAGAACATTTCCTTCTATGTGTTGACCGTCTTCTTGTTGACGTACGCGACAGGCGTTGTTGGACTGGCGAATCAGGATGTCTTCCATGCCATCTTGTTGGCCTCGGGAGTGACGCTGATTTCGGTCTGGCTTGCGCCGGAGACGTATCGCAGCGACTTGACGCAATCGCCCGCGCCGCAGGCACTCGAATCGTCGGAAGTGAGGGGGACAGGCACATGTTCCCGGGAACCACGTCGGGCAACCACCCAACCGGACGATGCACCTCTGGCAATCTCACCGGGAAAATGAGCCAGTCCCCGGCCCCGTGAACGGTTACGGATCCCCCTTACCAGCGGGTTGAGGCATACGGCCGCGGGTCGATGTGCGGCGTGATTTCGCTTAGCAGTTCGCTCACAAGTTTGCCGGTGCCGGTGGCCATCGAGAGTCCCAGCATGTTGTGGCCCGCCGCGATGATGACGTTCTTAAGCGCGGGGCTGCGGTCGATGATCGGGCGGCTGTCGGGGGTCATTGGCCGCCAGCCGTACCAGGTTTCTTCGATCGGCTCGGCGGTTGGCTCCTGCAGGTAATGCCGCGCGCCTGCGGAGAGCAAGGCCAAACGGCGCGGGTTGATCGTCTCGTCGTAACCGGCGAATTCCATCGTCGAGCCGAGGCGGTAGCCGTCGCGAAACGGCGTCACGCCCACGCGATGCTCGTGAAACATCATGGGAACCTTGGGGCAGATCGCGGGTCGAGGCATGGTAATGGAAAGACCTTTGCCCGGCTGAATCGGCAAATGGCAGCCGAGTTGCGACTCAAACAGCGGCGTCCACACGCCGGTGGCCAGCACGAAACTGTCTGCGGCGATGTCGCCGTTGGACGTTTCGACGGCGCGTGCTTTGCCAGCCTCGGTGCGGAAACCACCGACGGTTGTGTTCTCGACAACGGTCACGCCGCACCGATCGAGCACCTCGCGCCATGCATGCATCAAGCGGTCGGGCCGTAGATGCTTGTCGCACGCATAGTGGAACGCTCCCGCCAGACCTGGCTTGAGCGCCGGCTCAAGTTGGACGAGCGCGTCGCCGTCGTAGCGTGTGGTGGGGCAGCAGAACGTATCGGTCAGCAGCCGATCGGTCTCGGCGTAATGCTCCATCTCGCCGCGCGTGAGGAACACAAACAACAGGCCGCGGTCCTGCCAATCGCAGTCGATGTGTTCGTCGATGAGGAGCTGCTGATAGAGCTTGACCGACGAGTTGAGAATCGCCTGAATGGCCGTGGCCGATTCCAGCATCTTGCGGCGATTGCATCGGACCGCGAAACTCAGGAGCCAGGTCCAAAGCGCGGGATCGAACCGTGGCTTGATGTGAAATGGCGAGGAGTCGCTGAGCATCGACTTGAGGGCCCGGCGCACGGCCCCCGGCTCGGCCAGCGGCAGCACATGGCTGGGCGAAACGTAACCGCAATTGCCATGCGAGCAGGCGCTGCCCAGACTCGCGCGGTCGATGACCGTGACTTTCCAGCCAGCGCGAGACAGATAGTACGCCGACGATGCGCCGACAACTCCGCCGCCGATCACGATGACTGTATTTTGTGCCACGTTGCTTGTTGCAATCTCCGCGCGAGCGTTGCTGGCGGGCTAGAAAGGGTTGTTCAAAGCGGTGTGCAATCTTAATAACGCCGCATTCGATGGGATGTGT
>SXHT01000236.1 GCA_005773095.1 Planctomycetaceae bacterium | reverse complement strand
GCGCATCAAGCCGGCGTTGCCCTCTTGGATCAAATCCAGGAAGCTCAGGCCGCGGTTGCGATACTTCTTGGCGATCGAGACGACCAACCGCAGGTTGCCTTCCGACAATCCGCGCTTGGCTTTTTGATATTCGGCATAGATCGACTTCACCAGCTTCATGCGGTGCCGCAAGCTCGTCGGCGTCTCTTGCGTCGCACGAAGTATCGAGCGGTACTTGACCATCCATGGCTTGCGCTCGGCTTGAGATCTGCGCACCTTCTTGTGCGAATCGATGCGGCACTTGAGGTCATCGAGATGCCGGCTGAACTCCTCCAGTGGCTTGATCATTGCTTCCAGCCGCTGCGTTCGCAGACCCAGCTCTTCCACCAGCTTCACCGCACGCATCCGCCGCCGCCCCAGGCGTCGCCAGGCGTCGCGCCGCTGCGACATCGTGTACGACTTGCTGGTGGCCAGACGATAGTCGTCTTTGTTCTGTTGCAGCAGCCGTTCAATCGTCTTGAGATTATGGGGAAAACGGCCCAGAATCTGGTCCTTTTCCAGCCGATCGGTAACCGAAACCTGCACCGTTCGGTCAAACGGCAACTCACCGGTGTGAACCCGCTTGAGCACCTTGACCGCCATCTGCGTCACATAGTCGCAGTGCAATAGCCGAGCGCGGAAGCGAGCCCGGGTAATTTCGATTTTTTTGGCGAGCGCAATTTCCTGCTGACGCGTCAGGAGTGGAATTTCGCCCATCTGCGTCAGATACATCCGCACCGGATCGTCCGACCAGCTCTCGCTGTCCTCGACTTCCGCCAGCAATTCCTCTGCCTTCGAGTCGAGCGCTCGCTCGACCTCGGTGATTAAATCAGGTGTTTCCAGCTCGTCATCGACCCCATCGTCGTCGAGGCCTGGCTTATCGACCAACTCCACCACGTCGTCGGCGTTTGCGTGGTCCTCATCCAAATCTTCGAGCAATACATCGTACAATGCCATAGTCGGTAATGTGCCTGGGGTTAGTAGAAAGCCATGCAACCACGCGCGCATCCACTCCCTGCGCCAATCCCGAACCTGGTTACATGAGAAAACTTATGCTGCCACAAAAGCCGCGTGTCGCAGGGGCGTGCATTTGCAAAAACTCCCACCTGCCGAAACGTCACGCGCGCCGCGGTTGCCTTAAGTTATTTGTTACCGTGGTTTCTGACCGTGCTGTATTATTCACAACCGCCGGGCCAAAATCCACCAAATTCTATCACCCAATCGCGGGCATGCACGAAGTCGACCGCAATTGGCAAAAAGTTACGATTGCAAAAGATAATCGTGCGTTACCCACACGTTGCATACTACCCACTTTATCATTTGGCGTCCTTACCCACGTGCTTGTTCGACTGCAACGCCAGCGGTAGTATACAGGCAAACTCGCAACGCGGAACCCGGAACGCGGAGTTGGACAGTTCCCGCGCCCCCTTGAAGTACCGCTGGTCGTGCCGCTGCGACTGCCCGTTCATGGCTCCCGATTTCCAGGTCCGCGTTTCCAGCACGGGGTTCTCATGAGCCACCAATACCACATGCCCTGCGCGTGCGGTCGGCACGTCGTCGTTGAAAATCGCAAGGCGGGCACCCGGGTTGTCTGCGCCTGCGGCAATTCGCTTGAGGTGCCCACGATTCGCGCAATCGCGCAGCTTGCCCGCGCGGACCAGGTGGAAGAAGTATTACCTCCCGTCTGGACGCTGCGCCAAGGCATCATTTTTCTTGGTCTGGCGATCGCGCTGCCGGCCTCGGCGTTCACGATCTATCTCTATCTGCAACTCCCCACCTTGCAGGAATCCACCGTCCAGGGAGTGATCCAGCAATACTCTCCCGCCCAATCGTGGGCGCTGTGGCAAATTTATTTGCAGGGGATGCCCAAAGCGGCATCCCCCGAGACGAAAGCCGTCATTGAGGGAATCCATGCGCTGCAGCGCTGGATCCATCTGGGCCTGGTCGTGGCGATTCTGGGACTGCTGGTGAGTGCCAGCGCGTTCTTCGTCGGCAAGCCGAAACATGCCCCCAACCAAACTCGCCCGCAAACGAGTCCATGAAAGCCGCCTACATCACCCAGCCGGGCCCGCTCGAGTCGATTCTCTTCGGCGACCTGCCCAAGCCCGTGGCAACAGGTTCTTGATTTGTGTGCAATCAGCACTTCACGGGTGGCGAAGAACAATCTCAGGGAATGTCGGCGCACGACCACAACCGTCAGGCGTGGGATGCGCTGGTGCGCGAGAAACAACCACTTACGCGGCCGGCGCCGGATGCCGATTTCGCGAATCCGCTCAAGACGGTCGATCCGGTCGGTTGGCTGGGCGATTCGATTGCCGGCAAACGTCTGCTGTGTCTCGCGGCAGGTGGGGGCAAGCACGCAGCGCTCTACGCGGCGGCTGGCGCGATGGTGACTGTCGTTGACTTAAGCGCCGAGATGCTTGCGCTCGATCGTCAGGTGGCCGCCGAGCGCGGCCTCAACATGCGGATCATTCAAGCTTCGATGGATGATCTCTCCATGCTGGGGACTGCTCAGTACGACATTGTCGTGCATCCGGTCAGCACGTGCTACGTGCCCGACGTGCTGGCCGTCTATCGTGAAGTGGCCCGCGTGATTGGGCCCGGCGGCCTGTACATCAGCCAGCACAAGTCCCCCACCAGCTTGCAAGCCGGCGTGCGTCGTGGACCGCGCGGCCATTACGAGTTCGTGGAGCCGTACTATCGCACCGGCCCGTTGCCGCCGGTGGTCGGCAGTCCGCACCGGGAGCCGGGCACGCTGGAATATCTGCACCGCTGGGAAGATTTGCTGGGCGGCCTCTGCCGCGTTGGCTTCGTAATCGAGGATCTGATCGAACCCTTGCATGCGAAGCCGAATGCCGAACCTGGCTCGTTTTCCCACCGCAGCCAGTTCGTCGCGCCTTATCTGCGGATCAAGGCCCGGCGGAACAAGACCACCGCGAAAACGGTTCTTCAACGCACATAAAGCAGCGACCGTCCTGTCACCGGCTGCCAATGCGCGGGAACCGGTCACGGAATTTTCAGCCGCCGCCCATTCGCTCGAACCGGTAGCCGAATCTGCGTAGCACCAGCAGTGGCCCCACGATCAGCAGTAGCTGCAGGTTGACGATGACCGCCACCGTCCACCAGTGAATAGAGTCAATCCGGCTGCCTTGGCTGATTATGACGATGGCGATCAGGCCGGCACACAGCAGATTCCCGACGATAATCGCCGGCGGAATTCGCAGTCCCGCCGAGCCGATGCCCATGCCGGCCCGCAGGCTGCAGATCGTCAGCGCCAAGTTGATCGCCAGAAATAGGGTCCACTCATGGTCGAAAGACTGCCAGCTGCGCACGAAGCGCACGGTGCCAAACAGGATGGAAAACGCCGTCAGCGTGACGATGCCTTGCCACAGGGAAAACTGCCATGCCCCCAGACGTCGCTCCGTTGCGACGCCGCGTTGGATTCGCCAGCCGCCCCAGCGAGCCAATAGCAGAGAAGCGACTTGAGGCACGAACACGGCCAACAGCGTGGGCATCAGATCGCGCAACATGGGCAGCCGCGCGCCAATCGCAGTCAGCAGCCCCAATCCCGCCGCCACCAACAGCAATCGGGACGACCACCGTTGATCGGCAAGCGCAAACCACTGGGCCAGGAGCGTGAGCTGGCTCGAGACAACGGCCAAAATGGCGAGGTGCAAAAATTGGGGAGCGTCGTGAGGTCTTACCGGGTCGACCGCCAGGGACATCAGCCAATCGAAGATCGCGAAGCCGGCGAGCACCAGCCGGGGTCTGGCCCAGGACCTGGACTTTGATGGCGCGGGAATTGTCTCTGAATCAGCCTGGCTCATCGATTCGCGCTTGAAAGTCATCGGGGGGTCGTGGCAAGATGATGGCCATTCAGGGGTCTGGCCAGGGCCAATCTGTAATCCGCCCTGGCCGGCGGTGGCGGCGAGAGTTAAGTGATTTTGCCATGCGTGGCCGGCAAAGCCGGCCCTCCAAGTTGCCGAGCGTAAAACACGGATCGGCTGCGGGAGTCCGGTGGTGATGCTGTTTCTATTGCAGTTCTAACGTTTGTCGAGGAGTTCGTGTCGCAAGTTCTGCAAGAAATCACCGCCTGTATTGGCCAGCCCGTGGCCGGCAATCCGACGCAGTATGTCATGGAGAAGGCGTATGCCAAGGCCGGTCTTGACTGGCGCTACCTCACGCTCGAAGTTCCCGCCGCAGGTTTGACCGATGCCGTACGTGGCATGCGCGCCCTGGGATTTCGCGGATTCAACTGCACCAGGCCTCATAAGTGTACGGTGATTCCACTGCTGGACGGCACGACGCAGGCCGCGGGCTTGACGGGCGCGGTGAACTGTGTGTTTCGTGAAGGCGAAAAACTGATCGGCGAGAATACCGATGGCAAAGGCTTTGTTGAATCGCTGCGCACGTTGATCGATCCGCTGGGAAAACGCGTTGTAATCTTGGGCGCGGGGGGCGCGGCGCGGGCGATTGCCGTTGAGTTGGGGCTATCGCACGTTTCCCATCTAACGATCGTCAATCGCTCGGCCGAGCGGGGTCAGGAATTGGCGTCGCTCGTTCACGAGAAACTCAGCGTGCCGACGGATTTTGTTGCCTGGAACGGCGACTATGCGATACCAGCCGAGGCCGAGGTGCTGATCAACGGCACATCGATAGGACTATTCGATTCCTCCGCGCGCGTGCCCGTGGATGTCAACACGCATCGAGCGGGTCGGATTGTGGCCGATGTGGTTTTCAGTCCGGTCGACACGCGGTTTCTCAGGGAAGCCCGGGAGCGCGGGGCGACCACTCTTGACGGCTTGGGGATGCTTGTCAATCAGGCGCGTCTGAACTTCAAGATTTGGACTGGCGTGGAGCCGGACGCCGAGCTGATGCGCGACGCGTTGGAAGAGTATCTGTGCGTCTAAGGCGCGGGTTGGCGGGCATCAGGAAAAAGGCAGTTGACAAGCGGTTTTCGTTCGGAGTACAACGAGCAGTAAGTTTGTGAAAAAAGTCACAAGCCTTTCCGCGGGGGGTCCGGTTGTCAATCGGACGGTTTTTCGGTACGACAGGTCGTTTTCCGCTCAGGGCTTCAGGGTCTGGTAGGACCTTCGCACGGCCGCGCTGGATGGATCGCTTTGGGGTGGTTCGAGGTCGAGCATGGACAAGAAAAAGATGACGGTGGCGGAAATGATCGCCGCCGCGCGCATGGCAGACTCTAAGAAAGCGGGTGGCGAAACTCCCGTGGCCGAATCGCCTGCGCCTGCGCCGGCAACGCCTGCTGCGGAAAAACCTGCCGCCCAACCCGCGCCGGCAAAACCTGCCGCCCAAAAAGCGGTTGCTGCAAAGCCCGCCGCCGGCGCGCGACCGAGTGTTGCCGAGATGATGGCGATGGCTCGCGCGCAGAAGGGGGATGCCCTGGCGCCGACCGAAGCGAAACCTGCGCCTGCCGAGAAGCCGGCTCCTGCCGCCAAAAAAGAAATTCCCCGGCCGGCCGCAAAACCGGCCGCCGCTTCTGTCCCCGAGGATTCGGGCCCCAAAGATACCACAAGTATTCTTTCTGCGGCGCGCAAAGAAGTGAAACCCGGTCCGATGACGAAGGCCGAAGCCGCGGCGAAAGCGCCGACCCAACCGGCGAAGCCCGCCGAGCGGCGTCGGCCCGTGCCGCCGATGCCGGTCAAGCCCGAGTATGCGAAGCCCAAGCCACCGCAGCCCGCCCTGGATGAAGGCCGACGCAATGTGCTCATCGGAATAGCGCTGGGTTCTTCGCTCAGCATTGGATTCACGGCGCTGGCAACGACGTTTGGTTTGTGGACGCTGGGTACGGCGCGATTCATGTTTCCCAACATTCTCACCGAGCCGCCGAGCAAATTCAAAGTTGGCTTTCCCAGCAACTTCGCGCCGGGACAGGTCGACACGCGGTTCGTCGCGCAGTTCGGCGTTTGGGTGGTCAACTACGAGTACAACGGCAAGCCGGAAATTTATGCGCTGCGCACGGTATGCACCCATCTGGGTTGCACTCCGAACTGGCTCGAAGGCGAGCAGAAATTCAAATGTCCCTGCCACGGCAGCGGTTTTTACAAGGATGGAATCAACTTCGAAGGCCCCGCGCCGCGCCCGCTGGAACGCTACGCCATTCGCCTGGCCGACGATGGGCAATTGGAAATCGACAAGAGCAAATTGGTCCTCGAAGAAAAAGGGGAATGGAACGATGCGGCGTCTTTTGTGACGGTGTAGGGCCGGCTGTGCCGGCCGCGAGTTGAACAAGAACAGTTTTGGCCGGCACAGCCGGCCCTACGGAAGAGAACCGTTTTGGCCGGCACAGCCGGCCCTACGAACATGTCGCTTGGTGAAATCATCCGCGAGTCGCAGGTTTGGAAGAGCATCTTTCGGCATCCCATGCCGACCGATCGCCGCAATCGCATCGTGGTGATGCTGACCAACTTCTTTCTGCACCTGCACCCGGTCTCGATCAAGAAGCAGGGCATCGCCCTGTCG
>SXHT01000235.1 GCA_005773095.1 Planctomycetaceae bacterium | reverse complement strand
TTCAGCGGTCAAGGCGGGATCAGCCTCAACGGCGATGCCGACGTCGACCCGGCCGCCGCCGTGCTGTTCGCCAGGATCATCAACAATACCGTTTACGGCAACACCGGCGCTCAGGGCGTTGGCCTCGACATCAACACGAACTCCAGTCCCACGGTGCTCAATAATATCTTCGCCAACCTGCTGACAGCGGTCGATGTCGATGGTACGAGCGGCAACTCCGTGTTTGGCGCAAATGTCTATCAGGGCAACGGTGTGAACGGCAACGGTGCCGGAACCTTTGATTTCAACCTTGCCGCCGGCCTGCCTTTGTTCGTCGATGCCGCTGCCGGCAACTTTTACCTGGCCACCGGATCCCGGGCGATCGACAGCTCGGTCAACTCGCTCGTCGATCGGTTTGAGGTGACCAATGTGACCAACCCATTGGGCATCTCCGCGTCGCCGATGGTGGCGCCCGACTTTGATCAGCACGGCCAGCTACGCGTGGACGATCCCGCCGCCCAGTCCCCCCCGGGCCAAGGCTTGAACGTGTTTAAGGACCGTGGGGCCATCGAGCGGTCCGACTTTGTCGGTCCCGAAGCCGTGCTGATTTCACCGCAAGACAACGACGGCGGTGGCATCGATGGCGATCCGGACGTGACGGAAGTCTCGCTGCTTGGACAGCGGACGAGCGCGTTTTCGTTCCGCTACGACGATGCAACCGGTTCGGGAATCGACGATGCGACCGTCAATCGCACCAGTGTCACTCTGAAGCGGGATGGTCAGGTGCTGACGGAGTCTATCGACTATATCTACGACTACAACACTACCACCAACAGCGTTGTGTTGCAGTCGGTGGCCGGGTTGTTCGTCGATGGCGTTTACACGATCGAGATTGGAAATTCGAACACCGATGCACGAGACATCGCGGGCAACTCCGTGCGGCCCAATCAGACCGACGGCGCCACGATGTTCACCATTACGATCGAAATTTCGCCGATCTTCGCCTGGCAGAATCCGCTCAATAACCTGGACGTCAGCGGCGATGGCTTTGTCTCGCCGGTCGACGTGCTGCTGATTATCGATCGATTGAATCGATTCGGTATCGGGCCCTTGCCGCTGCCGGCGACTCCGCCGCCGTTTTACGACGTGAATGGCGATGGGTTGTCCTCACCCGCCGATGCCTTGCTGGTGATCGACTTTCTCAATCGCCAAAGCAGTGGATTCCTCTCGAGCTTTGAAAGCTCCGATCACCAGCCGTCGGCATCGGCCGGATTGCCGCCAGTGGTTGCTTTCGCTGCATCGAGCTCGACGAGTGACGCATCGTTGGACGTCGCGTTTGGCTTGAGCGTGCAATCGACCCCGGCGAGCTCGGCCTCCAGCATGGTTTCGACCAGCAGCGTGCCGGCCGTCGAGCCGGTGCATGCGGCGATCGATAGCGTGCTGGCGACGATGGCCGACGACGACCGGGAGCTATCGCTGTACGGCGCGCCGATCGACGAGCTGACGGCCGGAAGCTCGGATTTCGAAATTGATGACTCGCTGTTTGATGCCATTGACGCAATCCTGCTTCGAAGACCTGGCCTCGTCCGGGGCTGAAAGACCGTAACATCCATAACCTCCGCTCTCGACTGTCCGGAACCACCATGAAGAAGCACCGTCTGAGAAAACCGCGTCGGACCGCTCAGGCCGGCCGCATTGGCAAGCGGTTGGGCCGCGTAGTTGAAACGCTCGAGAACCGCTCTCTCCTGGCCGGCGATACTTTTGTCTGGCACAATTTCGTGCTCGCCGAGGATGTCGACTACGACAACCACGTCACTCCGCACGACATCTTGCTGGTGATCGATGCACTTAATCGCTCAGGGATCAATTCACTCAACGCGGCGGCATCCCTTGCAGATGTTCGCGGCAGCGATGATCCTTTTGACTTTCGCGAGGGACGGTTTCTTGATGTGTCGGGGGACGGCCTCTTGTCTCCCGTCGACGCTTTGCTGGTGATCGACACTGTCAATCGCGCAGCCCTCGGCGAAATTGATACGATGGACATCCGCACGATCGTCACGGACGTGGCCGGAAATCCGATCACTGAAATCGTCGCGGGCACGAATTTTCTGATCGCCCTTGAAGCGGAAGACACGCGGGCAGTGCAGGCGGGAGTTTTTTCGGTCTATGCCGACGTATTTTTCGATCCGACGCTGGCCACTTTTGATCCAGGTCCACTCGCCGCAGCTCCGTCGTTGAGCTTCAACCCTGAATTTTCGCGTGTTCGCTCCGGGACCCTCGAGGGCGCAGTTGGGTCGATCGATGAGGCAGGCGCCTTCAACAATTCGCTCTCGACACCGTCAACGACGGGTGCAGTGGTGGTTTGGACGACCTCCTTCCAGGCGACGTCCGCCGGCACGCTGCTGTTCGACACTGATCCGGCGGACGTTTTGCCGGCGCACGAGTCGCTCGTGTACGAACGAACGAACGTTTTCAGCAACCCGCTGTTGACGCATGTCGACGGCATGGTAACGGCGGTCGCCGAAGCGGCGCCGGTGCTGTCGGTTGGGAACGTGACCGTACAGGAGGGCGCCTCGGGAACCACCTTCGCGGACTTTACCGTCACGCTGAACACCACCAGCAGCCGCGATGTCGCGGTGCTCTACAGTACGGTCGATGGCACGGCCACCGATGGCAGCGATTATACGGGCCAGATTTCCGGAACGCTGGTGATTCCCGCCGGTCAAATGACGGGGACGATTTCGGTCGAGGTTTTTGGCGACATGGATCCCGAGGGGAACGAAGGCTTCACGGTCCACCTGCTGTTGGCATCGAATGCCACGATCGGCGATGGCGTGGGCGTGGGGGCCATCCTCGAGAACACTGATGCTAACCTGGCGATCGATGGTTTCGCGGCGGAGGAGGGGGACTTCGGCACGACCGATTTTACATTCACCGTCACGCGTTTCAACGCCGACCTTGCCACCGCGACGGTGGTCTATTCGACGGTCGACGGCACGGCGACCGTCACCGGCTCGGATTATCAACCGACCTCCGGCACACTGACCTTTTTGCCGGGCGAGACGATGATGCCCATCGTCGTTCGTGTGGAGGGCGATCTGACGGATGAATTCAACGAGACGTTTAGCGTCCAGTTGTCCAGCGCTGTCAACGCCACGATCAGCAACCCGACGGCAATCGGCTCGATTGTGAACGACGACACCGCACCCTCGGTAATGATCGCAGCGGCAAGCGGCACGGAAGGATCGAACTTGTCTTTCGCGGTAACCCTGTCCGCAGCCAGCGGAAAAACGATCTCGGTACCGTTCATCGCCACGTTCAGTGGGGGGCCTGATGCCGCGTCCGCCGCCGACTTCACACCAACCAGCGGAGCGCTAACATTTGCGCCCGGCGAGACCTCGAAGGAAATTTTGGTGGCTGCGCTGCCCGATCTCATTTCCGCAGAGCCCCTGGAAATGTTTTTGGTGAACTTGGGCATGCCCAGCAACGCCATTTTAGGATCGTCCAGCGCCTCGGGAACTATCGTGAATGTTCCGATTCCAACGATTGCCATCACGGACCGATCGATCGTGGAGGGAAACGCCGGCACGCAGGACATGGTCTTTACGGTATCGCTGAGTAATGCCTCGCCGCTCGAGGTACTCGTCAGTTTTGCGACGCAAGACAACACGGCCGTGGCGGGCCCCGGTGGCGATTACCTGGCGCAGGTGGGCGTGCTGACGTTCGCTCCCGGAGAAACCAGCAAGCCAATCATGGTGCCCATTCGCGGCGATCTGCTGGACGAAGGGGACGAATTCTTTTTCGTCAATCTTTCCTCCGTCAGTGGGGCGGCTTTGCCCGATTCGCAGGCGATCGGCACCATCATCGACGACGATCGGCAAGGCTTCTCGATCAGCAACGCTCAAGTCGTCGAGGGCAATGCCGGCACACGGCAGATGATCTTCACGGTGCAGTTGAACGCGCCGGTTTCGCAGCAAACGACAGTGGCATTTGCCACGTCCGATGGCAGCGCCATGCAACCCGGCGACTACGCGCCGACTGCCGGCGTGCTGACCTTTGCCGCGAATCAGACATCACAGACCATCACCGTATTAATCAATGGCGACACCGACGTTGAGCCCAATGAAAATTTTACCGTGACGTTGAGCGGCGCCGTCGGAGCGCGGATTGTCGACGGAACCGCCACCGGCACGATCTTCGACGACGACGGCACCCTCACGCCGCAAGTGGTTTTCCGCATCGAGGCCCGCGACACGAGCGATCTGCCCGTCAGCCAATTGAATGTCGGCGACAACTTCACATTGTTGGTGTACGTGCAGGACGTGAGCAGTGTTCCGACCGGGGTCTACGCGGCCTATCTCGATCTGCTCTACGAATCCGCGATCGTGCAGGTCGAGGGAGTTCCCGTTTTTAGCGCCATCTACCCGAACGGCCGGACTGCCAACACGGGCACGTTGGGTGTCATTGACGAGGCAGGCGCGTTTGACACCGATGCGGCGCGGGGGCCGGACGAGCAATTGTTGTTTACCGTGCCGATGCGCACCATCGGAAGCGGCCAGGCACTATTCGAAGGGGAAGCGGCGGACCAATCACCCAGCCACGATGTGTTGCGCTACGACACGAATGGCGTTCCGGTGCCTCCCAACCAGATTGATTACGGCGTGTTCACGCTGGATGTAGGGTCCAACGCATTCCAGATCGGCGATGCCACGGTAGTGGAGGGGAATTTCGGCACCACAAACCTGGTGTTCAGCGTCACCCGCTTCAGGCCGGACGCCACGACAGCCACCGTGGTCTTCGACACCAGCGATGGCACTGCGACTTTGGCGGACAACGATTATCAGGCCACCAGCGGAGTGCTGACATTCGCACCCGGTGACACCACCCCGCAGACCATTTCCGTCAAGGTCAACGGCGACCTGAAGATTGAAGCGGACGAAACCATGCGTGTCACACTGACGGGCGCGGTGAACGCCACAATCGGAACGCCGATTGGCATCGGCACGATTCAGAACGACGAAGCCTTGCCGACCGTTTCCATCGGTAATGCCAGCGGGGGGGAAGGCACGAACTTGAACTTCACCGTGACGCTTTCTGTGGCGAGCGACCAGCAGATCATGGTCCCCTTTAACACCGCTGCCGACGTGGGTCCCAATTCTGCCACACCGGGCGTTGATTTCACGTCCACCAGTGGCGTGTTGACCTTCGCGCCTGGCCAAACATCGATGAATCTGTCGGTCGCGGCGCGGACCGACTTCGTCGATCCCGAGCCCAACGAAACTTTCCTCGTCCGACTGGGTGATCCGATCAACGCAGTGATTAACGACGGCACGGGAGTCGGCACAATCACCAACACGCCGCCGGCTGGCATCAGCGGTTTTGTCTACATTGACGCCGACAATGACGGCCGGAAAGATGCCAACGAGGCCCCTCTTGGCGGCGTGATTGTGACCATTGCCAGTGACGACGGCACACTGATGCAGACCGACATCACGGATGCCAACGGTTTCTACTCATTCATCCGCCTACCGCCCGACACGTATTTCGTCACGGAATTCCAGCCCGGCTTCTACATCGATGGGCTCGAAAACCCCCCGCCGCTGGCGACCGGCGTTGCGATCGTGGGCAACGACCAATACTCGACCGACCTGGTTGCCAATCCCACGATCACGAATCTGAACTTCGGCGAACGGGGAATTTTGCCCCAGTTCCTGGGGGTTGTGCTCAACCGCCGTGCGTACCTTTCGACCACGCTCGATAACGGCGTGAATGGTCCGAACGCCTCCCTCGTCAACGCCGATCTCACCAAGGGAGACATTTGGGTCTCGTTTGACGCCGGCTGGGATGGCCTTCGCAAGTTCCAGTCGTTCTTTAGTCAGGGTAATATCACGCTCAAGCTGTATGATCTCGATTTCCGCCGCGATTTGCGCCTGCTTGCCACATCGCAGATCATCAACGGCCGTCCGGAGATCGCCTGGGTCGATGGCCTGGAAACGCCGCGGACTCCCCTCTTTTTGCAGATTTCCGGCACCAGCCACGATGCCAGCATGAAAATCATCGACACCTTGCGCGTGGTTGAGCAGGCGGTGGTCGAGGGCAACGCCGGCGTCACGGATCGCACTTTCGAAGTAAGACTCTCCGCTGGGCAGACTGGCCAGGTCACGGTGCAGTACGCAACGGCCAACGGCACGGCCACCAACCCGGCCGACTACAGGGCCACCAGCGGCACGCTCACGTTCGCCGTCGGCGAAACGACAAAGCAAATTACCGTGCCCATCGTGGGCGATCTGCTCGACGAGAACAACGAAACGTTCGTCGTCACCCTGACGAACGCAAGCACCTTTGTGGAAGTAGCTCCAGGGCCTTTTGAGATTACGATCACCGACGAAGATCCATCTCCGAAGCTAAACATCGGCGACGCGGCGATTGCCGAAGGCAATGCCGGCACCACCAACGCGCTCTTCACCGTGACCATGAGCGCCATGAGCGGGCGGCAAGTGACCGTGGCCTATGCCACGGCCGGCGGCAACGCTACCGCGAATAGCGACTACACGACGGTCAGCGGCACGCTCACGTTCGCGCCCGGCGTGCTCGCCCAAACCATCTCGGTTCCGATCTCCGGTGATACCTTCGTCGAAGGGAACGAAACCTTCAATGTGCTGCTCTCAAGCGCCGCGAACGCCAGCATTCTCGACGGCGTCGCCCTGGGCACCATCACCAACGACGATGCGGGGCCAGCGTTCTTCACGCTCACCGCCCCGGCCAACCAAACCGGTTCGGGCCTGTTGTCCTACACGGAATCGAGCGCAGGCAGGTCAAGCACGGCAACTTCGACGACGAACGCTCAGGCGCCCGGCTCCGCGCCAACCAGCGGATACTCTCGCCCGATCGCTTCGCGCGGTCGCAAGAGCACCAGCGCCGTCGACGCCGCCTTGGCGGAAGAAGATGATTGGACGCTTGTTGCCTAGTGTCACACAAGCGAATCCTTCCGAGACTTGCCATCGTGGCACGGAGAGTCGACGATTTTTGACGGCGAAGCGCGAACAGGGGGCTTGCGCCCCCTGCTCGCTACACCCGCGAACACCCCAGTTTGTCGGACAGATTTTCAATCCGTCCTACCAGCAGGCTTCGAGGCCGGCGCTCAAGCCGTGCAGCCAGAAGCCATCGTCGTTGGAAAACTCGAACCGCGGCCGCGCCGGACCTACCAGTACGCCGTTGATCTGCGATGTGTTCACTTGCAGGTCGATCGCCTTGCCCGAACGTTGGGCCTGGTTGATGTACACAAAGTTGTAGCCGGCGAGCAGTCGAATATTTTTCGTCACGTCGAACCGCACGTTGAGCGTCGTTTCCGGCAGCACGGCGAACTTGTCGCGCTTGTAGATGCCGTCGTTGGTGGGCTGCGTGAGCAGGCGGAAGCTGCCGGTTTCCTGGGGCGGGGAACCGGGCGCCAGCACGAAGCTCGTGCCGTCGATCTTCACGCTCTGATGGACATTGCCCAAGGCCACCTTGCCGATCGCTTCCAGCGACCATCGGCCACGATGGATTGAACCCGCCAGGCCCAATTCGCCGCCGTGGAACTCGTTACGGGCCTGGAAGTAATCGTAGCTGGTGAACGAGAAATCACCCGCCTGGCCGCCGGACACGTTTACAAAATCATTGATCGCGACACCGTCGTCGAGGCGGAAGAACCGGTAACCGGCCAGGTAATCGACCCGATAATTCTGCGTGAACTCAATCCACAACAGCTTGCGCAGCAAAACCCCCGCCGAGTGCGTGGCCACCTTGCTAGTGACTTCGATCTGACCGTTCAGGTCGACGATGCTGCCGTCGGCTTGCATAAAATTCTGGAAGGTCAATAGCGAAGAGGCCGGCGTCCGCGTGACGTTCACGCCATCATCCACGACCTCGGTAAAAGGGCGTGCCAGAATGTTCAGTCCACCCTCGAAGAAAGAGTCGACCGACTGCTCGTGGCCGAAGTAATGGCCTTCGATTCCCAGAAACTCGCCGTCCACCAGCCACATGCCGGCAGTGATCCGGCCGCCATGGCGATACGCGTCGTTGACGCGGTCGCCGCCATGGAGAATTTCGGTTTCCGGCTCGCCGAGCACGCCAGCAAACTCTTGCGGAATGTTGGGATCGCTGCTGGTGGTCACAAGCGGCGGCAGCGGATTGCCTTTGCCTTCCCAGTACAAATACTCCTCGCGAACCCAAAATCGGCGATGTGAGTGAACGTCGGCCCAGAGCGAACCAAACGCGCCGCAGCGGCCGCAGCGCTCGCCATGGCTGCAGCTCTCGCAGCCCTCGCCCCCCTCGTAAGTTTCAGGCGCGCCACCGAACTGGGCATACGGGTCGCCGCCGCCGAATTCGATGCCTGCGTATTCTTCGGGGTAGCCACCGTAGAGCGCCGCGGCCTTTGCGGCGTTTTCGTCGTAGTACATGGGTGGAGCGTAAGGGCCGGCGGCGATGGCCGCGCCCCACGGCATGGGACTGGCCTGCTGTACCGGCAGCGGTTGTGCGGCGGAGTCATCGCCAATCCACATGCCTTCGATCTCTTCCGGTGGTGCCAGACTGGGAGCGTCGGCCAAAGGTCTGGCTACGGCTCCTTGTGGAACGAGTGCTGCTTGGGGCGATTCCTCCTGGCACCGGCCATCTGCTGTTGCACCCAAGAGCGCGGCCAGCGTGACGGTGAATCTTCCGACAAGTCTCACGGCTCTCCCCCTTCTGTGTCCTGTGGAATTCACGGCACTTCGCCGTTATCCGCTGTTAGCCCGCCAGTAATTTTCCGCGGCACACCAGGTGCGGCCGCTCAATGAACACATCCCTTGGTAGGGAATGTGCCGGTTGTAATGCTTCGGTTATGAGTAACGATTCGACCGTTTGCATCGATAATTCCAGACTTTCCGGAAAAAACGGCAAGGTCTTCCAATTCCACCAACTCCGCACGCTCAGCCTGGATTGCGCATCATCCAAAAAGCCTGTACGCCTGGCCGTCTTATGACTGCTGCCATCTGATAGCTGAAGAGAGGGGGACAGGCACATTTTCCCGGGAACCACGTTGGACAACCTCCGGACAGAACGATGCACCGCTCGCGAATTCACCGGGAAAATGAGCCAGTCCCCCTCGATTGGCCGGTGGGCGGCTACGGACCACCAATGACCCTGAACTCCTGGCGCCCGGAAGGATGACCTCGCAGTTTTTCCAGCACAATGGGATCGCAGGCGTCTGGCGGCGGGATCAAAATCGGATACAGTGGGGATGTCTCAATTCCTATTACTCTGAAGGAGCAATCACGTGTCTGAATCGAATCCGGAAACCACGCCTGTCCCGGCCGAGCAGCCGGCACAACGTCAGTTGACGGTGGACGCCACAAAGGCCCATGCGGCGTATTCAAATTTTTGCCGGGTGACCGGCACGCCCGAGGAATTGATCGTCGACTTCGGCCTGAACGCGCAGCCGATGGGCGTGCCGAACGACCCGATCGAGGTCTCGCAGCGAATTGTCATCAATTACTATACTGCCAAACGGCTGCTGGCAGCTCTGCAGATGTCGCTGCAACGGCACGAGGCGGCCTTTGGCGTGCTGGAGACCGACGTGCAGAAGCGGGTCAAGCCAGGCATGATGCGTCAGGCTGCGCCGCGCAGCTAGGGGAATTCGGAAGGGCCGAATAGCCATTCGCGGCGCCCACCACCGGCGCGGTCTGTCTTATATTGTCGGGGAACCTGAGGCAGACACGTATTAGCGCTGTGTTGCAGCACCGGCGGAGGAAACTCGATGCTCGTTCTTGGCTTGGTGTTGTCATTAATTTGCGGTGAGATCCCTGCTGACGCTGCGCATGGGTCGATCGGCGGTGAGCTGCTCTACAACGGCATTCGCCTCGATTCTCCCTGGCCGCCGCGAAAGAATTCGCTGACGATCGATCCGCCGACTCTGCCGCCCTACCTGGTGTCTCCTCCCAACGTGATACCAGTCGATGTCGGACGGCAGTTGTTTGTGGACGATTTCCTGGTGGAGAAGACGAGCCTTGTGCGGATATTCCACCCGGCACGGTATCACCCGACCAATCCAGTGCTCAAGCCGGATCGGCCTTGGGAGAAGATTGCCCATCCTCGGTCCGATGCGTGCGCCGCGCCATTTAGCGACGGCGTCTGGTACGACCCGGCAGATAACCTTTTCAAGATGTGGTATATGGGCGGCTACGCCCAGGCCACCTGCTATGCGACCTCAAGAGACGGCATACACTGGGACAAGCCTTCGCTCGATGTGCAACCGGGGACCAACATCGTACTGTCTACTGGCAGGCGCGACTCCTCCTTAGTCTGGCTGGACCTGGAGGCAACGGATCCCTCCCGCCGCTACATGATGTATCTCAACGACGACCCGGAAGGTGTTCGCGGCTCACTCTATCTTTCGCGCGACGGAATTCACTGGGGAGATGCCGTTGCCCGGGTTACGCCATGCACATCCGATCGTAACTCGTTCTTTCGTAATCCATTCCGCGGGGTCTGGGTCTACAGCATCAAGGATCGTGTCAGCAACCTCGGACGCAACCGCCGATACCGGGAGTGCGCGGACCTGGTGGCCGGCGCGAAGTGGAACAAAGAGGAACTTGTTCCGTGGGTCGGAGCGGACAAGCTCGACCCTCAGCGTGAGGACCTCAAGACCCAGCCTGAACTCTACAATCTCGATGCCGTGGCGTACGAGAGCATCATGCTGGGCCTGTTCACCATCTGGCGTGGCAAGCCGAGCGACAGGCCAAAGCCGAACGATATCGTCCTGGGTTACAGTCGAGACGGCTTCAACTGGCACCGCCTCGAGCGTACGGCATTCATTCCCGTGTCAGAGTCCCACGGCGATTGGAACTGGGGCAACGTGCAGTCAGCGGGAGGAGGATGCCTGGTTGTCGGCGACAAACTGTACTTCTACGTCAGCGGCAGGGCCGGTGAAAAAGGGACCGCGAATTGCGGAGTGTGCAGCACGGGATTGGCAATCCTGCGGCGCGATGGATTTGCATCGATGCGCGCCGGCAACTCGCAGGAGACTCTCACCACAAGGCCCCTGGTATTCAATGGCCGATATCTGTTTGTCAACGCTGACACCAAGTCAGGGAAATTGCTCGCGGAGGTGCTGGATGAGAAAGGCGAGGTCGTCGCGCCCTTTTCCCGCGCAAACTGCCAGCCGGTTTGCTCAGACAAAACCCTCCAGGCAGTAAGCTGGCAAGGAGCATTCGACTTGACAATGCTGGTGGGAAAACCCGTGAGGTTGCGCTTTTACCTGACGAACGGTGATCTCTATTCATTCTGGGTGAGTCCGGACACGTCCGGCGCCAGCCGCGGCTACGTGGCCGCGGGTGGGCCGGGGTTCACCGGTCCGAAAGACACGGTGGGTTCGGCCGCATTTTCTGGAGAGCAATAGTATTCGCACACCCGGGGCGTGTGGAACAGGGCCAATCCGTGTTTTACATTGGGCAACCTGGTAGGGCCGGTTGTGCCGGCCGTGGATGGGAAAGTCACGCGAATCCGGCCGGCACAGCCGGCCCTACAGCGGAAAACTGATTGGTCGTGCAGGGCCAATCCGTGTTTTACATTGGGCAACCTGGCAGGGCCGGATTTGCCGGCCGTGGATGGGAAAGTCACGCGAATCCGGCCGGCACAGCCGGCCCTACAGCGGAAAACTGCCTGGCCGGGGGGTGTGGACGTGCCAGCTGGTTTACGAAGTGCCGGCGTGTTAGC
>SXHT01000234.1 GCA_005773095.1 Planctomycetaceae bacterium | reverse complement strand
CCGGCGATTACAACGCTGACGGCGAAGTGGATAACCTCGACTACAACCGCTGGCGAGAAATGTTTGGAAGGACGGGCAGTGGCCTAGCTGCTGATGGCAACGGCGACGGGATTGTCGACGCGGCCGATTATATCGTCTTGCGCAAAAACTTGGGTGCATCGGTGCATGACGGCGCGGGGGCCGGGGGAACGGTGGTGCCTGAGCCGGCGACGGCAGCATACATTGGGCAAGTAATTATGCTTTTGATTGCCGCGTTGAATCGCCGCCGGGGCGAGGTATCATTGTAGCTGGCCTCTTTGAGGCCGCACCGCGAAGACAGCCGGGGTCCGATGCCCCAGCGACAGAACTCGCGATGCGCCCGCGGCGGTCACTTGGGCTTACGGCGCTCGCTTGATGAATCGCTCGAAACTGCGGCGGCAGATCGCCTGGGAGGCCGCCCGGCTGATGTATTCTCGGCAGGATTCGGAATACTACACGGCCAAGATGAAAGCCGCCCGGCAAATCTGCAAGGGCTGGGTCAAGCCGGCCGACTTGCCGAGCAACGTTGAAATCCGCGACCAGATCGAAATGCTGGCCCGACTGTTCGAAGGCGCGGCCTGCTCCGACAACCTGCTGGCCATGCGGCTCTCCGCGCTGGCGATGATGCGCCGCCTCGCACCCTTCCGCCCGCGACTGATCGGCAGCGTGCTCACGGGCCACGTGCGAGCGGGCTCGGACATCGGGGAACAAAAGCGCTTTTCTTCTTTCCTTTTCTTCTTTTCTTCTGCCCAGCGCTCCTTCAATAGTGACACCACCTGTGGCAATGGTGCCTTCGTTGCCGAGCCCTAATCCGATCTCGCGAATCCGGCGACGCACACTTTCGTTCATGATCAGTACCCATTTGCTCCGAATCGTGTTCGCGAACCGACTAGCGATGTCGCAGTGACAAGAATGCAAGAAAATGGAAATGAATCAAGCGCCGATTGACATTGGTCAGCCGCCACAGTGCGTTTGAACTGCACGCTTGCCGGACCACGATTCGCGGCATGTGCCGCCAGAACTCGCGATCTGGAATGCCTGCCCGGTCAAGGCACTGCCCAAGAGGCTTGCGGATTGCCTACACCTGGACGCCGAGTTGGCCAGGCGTCAGGGAACCGCGTACTGGGGAAGATGTGCTGCGCGTCGCGCAGCATTCCGGCCCACACATCCGGTGTGTAGCGGTCGGACAGATGGAACAGAACCAATTCTTCGGCCCCGACTCGCTTCGCTGCCTCGGCGGCCAACGTGCAGGTCATGTGATAGTTCCGTTGTGCCAATTCCTGGTCTGTTCGGCAGTATTGGCTCTCGCAAACGATGATCTTGCAACCCCGCAGCGTCTCGGCCAGTCGCGACAGGGCGGACTCGTCCATCAAGAAATCGGTGAGATAGGCGACTGAATCTCCGGGCGTCACCGTGAGCACCGACTGCCGTAACGATGAGACGGAGTGCGACACGCCGTTGACTTCGATGAATTCCAGCGCGGGCGTCGCTTCCTTGAGTTGTTTAAGCCAAGGTCCCGGCCGTAAGCCGAGGGTCTGCAATTCCGAAACATCGATATTGCTGCGCGGCTTCTCGCGGACGACGTAGGCCAGCGAGGGAGTCAAGTGATCCATCGCCAGCGCCTCCACTGTAAAGTCCGGCGCATCTATCAGGACTCCGTGAAAGGGCTTGCCGTCTTCCTCATGAGCCACAGAGAACGCCTCCACAAGCTCATACCGCCAGGTCTGTAAGCGGTCGGAATGAACCTCGCAGATACGCCACGTTCCCCGCAACTCCTGGTGCAGGTTCCAAAGGTACCCTTGGAACCGATGTTGCAGAATCTGGCCGGAACCCGGTGGCCCAAAAATCACGTTTGGCTTAGCGTCACGGCTGAAATTGCAGCGGAAGAAGTTATCGAAGCCGCCCACGTGATCCATATGCAAGTGGGAGAAGAACAGCACGTCAATGGCCTGGATATCGGCAAAGGTCAGACTCGACAGGCAACCATCTCCGCAGTCGAACAATAATCGGTGCAACGATTGGCCGCTGTCGATTCGCACGAACATTGCATTGTCTCTCCCGGCCTTTCCCAAGATTTCGAAGGAAATGCTCACCGATCACCTCGTGCTCGTACGTCGTCGCTTTGCAGGTAGCGGATTGGGATATATGCTTCTCGCCATTGAGAGACGCGTTGCTGGAGGACCAATCTAACAAATGGGGATTCAAACAAAAGCCTTTGAGCCAGAAACGCAATGGCTCGATCCGCACGTCTCTCCCCAGACGGAAATCGCGGTGGCGCCGGCCGACGATGGCATCACCAAGAGTCCCAGTTCTGATGCTCGCCGGATATTTGGTGGGTACTGCAGGGCCAGCGCGCACCCTGGGATATCCTGGAAAGATAGGAAGACTTGCGCTGGGGTTGTTTTGCGTTATAGTTTACTCCGTGGTGTCGCTCTCTGGTACACGCACGGAGGCTTCTCATGGCCACGGTTTGCATCACGCTGGAGGAAGTGGTTGGTTACTTTGACGAGTTGGAGGATCCGCGCAGCACGATCAATCAGAAGCATCCGTTCATCAGCGTGGTCGTCATCGCCTTGATGGCCGTGCTGGCCCGGGCCAGTGGTCCGACGACGATTGCCCAGTCGGCGAAGTATCAAGATGCCTTCTGGGTAACTGTTCACGGGCCAAGAGAGGGGGACAGGCACATTTTCCCGGGAAACAAGTAGGACAACCTCCTGACAGCACGATGCGCCTTGCGCGAATTCGTCGGGAAAATGAGCCAGCCCCCGGCCCGCGGAAGACGAGTCCCGCATCCGGGATCGCAATCTCCGCGAGAACTTTGCCTGGCTGAACCGCTATTTGCAATCTTTTCGCAAGCAACATCCCAGAAAAAACAGCATCGTCGCCAGCGACGGCCCAGTAGGAAGTCCACCGGCAGTGTTGTAGACGTTGATCCGCGGGTCGGCAATCGGATCGAAAATTCCTGTCGCTATGCGGAACATCAACACGTCGATATGGTCCAGTGTTCCCGCAACACCAACGGTGAATGTCTGCCCCGATTCAGCAACAGCTCCGTTAGTTGAACTCGCGACCGCAGATGTAATTATTCTCTTGGTCCAAGACGACGACTGCGCCGGCATTACCGGCAGCGACCAAAGCAAAGACCACGGCCAACAGTAACGACCTGATGATGAACTCCTTATGCATTGGCTAGTCTCACGTACCAATAATACACGGACATCTTGCGGCGATCGTCACCGGCGCCACTGACGGTTGCAAGCAATTTGTTTCGGTCAAAAAGGAAAAATCCATTTCGCGGCGTTTTGCCTGCCTCATTCCGAAGGCTGGCCGGCGGCTGCCGGTTGCATTTCTCATCGGCAGGATTGTTCCCAGGCTGCCCCACCGGTTCTCACTTTCGGGGAATAAGAGGACAAGAAAAGCACTGTCATGGCTGAGTTTGCATTGATGGTGTTGCGCGCACGCTGAGCGCAACTACGGTGACGGAGCTAGCGATTGACCTCGCCCAGCCACAGGTTGGGGTCTGCATCGCTCGGCATTCGCCAATCACCACGCGGCGAAAGGCTGACGGAGCCCACCTTGGGGCCGTCCGGCACGCAGTCGCGCTTGAATTGATTCGCGAAGAACCGGGTGATAAACGTCCTCATGTGCATCGCGATTTCCTGGCGTGAATATGCACGATCGAACGTGGCGAACGAGGCCAGATAGAGGATTTTTTCCGGCGTGAAACCGTTGCGCTGGAAATGGTACAAAAAGAAATCGTGCAGCTCGTAAGGACCGATCTTCTCCTCGGTGCTTTGCGGACTTTCCCCCCGCTTCGTGGGCAATAGCTCCGGCGAAATAACCGTGCCCACGATGTCCATCAGCGTCTCGCATAGCGCGCGGTTCGGACCTCCCTGGTATTCGATCTCGTTTTGGGCAACGTACCGCACCAGGAACTTCACCAGAGTCTTGGGAATCGAACAGTTGACGTTGTACATCGACATGTGGTCGGCGTTGTACGTGGACCAGCCAAGCGCCGCTTCGCTCAGGTCGCCGGTTCCAAGGACGAAGCCGCTGCTCATCAGAAACAACGTACGAATTCGGGCCTGCACGTTCTCAAACGTCAGATCCTCGCTGCCGTTGGGAAGAGCTTCCAGCTTGTGCTGTAGTTCCTCGGCGGTAATCGCATGAATATCGACTGGCATTCCAAAGGGAACGTGGTTCAGCTCGCTGAATGTGTGCAATGCGGTTTCCCGGATGTCGACGGTTTTCGCGGTGATACCCAGCAACCGCATCAGCTTGTCGGCATTACTTTTCGTGCGTTGGCTGGTGCCGAAACCCGGCATTGTGAATCCATGAATGTGCTTGCGATCGAGGCCCAGCATGTCGAACGCTCGGACGGCCACCAGCAACACCAGCGTCGAATCGAGACCGCCGGAGACTCCGATGCAGACGTCCTTTTGCGGCAGGCGCTCGATACGTTTGGCAAGGCCGCAGCATTGAATGCCGAAAATCTCCGCACACCTTGCTTTGAGCGTGGCCTCGTCCGAGGGCACAAACGGATGCGCTGCCACACTGCGGCGCAGGTCGAGACGCCTGGCGCCGCCCGACGACTCAAAGGGGATCGCACGGTATTCCCGCACGTTGCGAGCGGCGCACTCGCCAAATGTGCCCGGCATTGTGGCCCGCTCATGCCGGAGCTTGTCTACGTCGATGTCGACGGTGAGCGCGTGCGCATCGCGAATGAACGGCGCGCTTTCGGCAAGAATCTTGCCGTTTTCTCCGACCAGGCAATGCCCGCCAAAAACCAGATCGCTGGTTGATTCGGTGGGCCCAGAGCTGCAATACACGTAACCCGCCAGAAGTTTGCCGGTCTGACCTTGGACGAAGTCGCGGCGGAACTGCGATTTGCCGATTGTCTCATTGCTGGCCGAGAGGTTGACCAAAATCGTCGCGCCGGCCAGCGCCTGAAACGTGCTGGGAGGAATTGGCGCCCATACGTCCTCGCAGATCTCGACTCCGAATTTCCAACCCGCCGGACGCTGCTCGAAAAGCAAATCCGTGCCAAATGGCAGGCCATCGACGATCTTCGGCTCTCCGCCGCTGGCCCCCACGAACCAACGCGATTCATAAAATTCGCGGTAGTTGGGCAAATACGTCTTGGGCACAACCCCCAGAATCCTGCCGTTGGAGAGCACCGCACCACAGTTGTAGAGACTGCCGCGGGCCTCCACGTAAAGCGGCAAGCCAACGACGACGACCGCGAGCACGTTGCCAAGTTTCTTGCAGAGCGCGTCGAGGGCCTGGCGGCTTTCGTCCGTCAACCGCCGTTGAGCAAACAGGTCTCCGCACGTGTAACCGGTCAAACTGAGTTCAGGGAACACGATCAGGTCGCTCGCCTGGTGTTCTTCAATCAGCCGAAGATGCTCGTCCAAGTTGCGTTCAACGTTGGCAACGGCAACTTTCGGAACCGCGGTGGTCACCCGGACAAAACCAAATTCGTGCATGGAACCCAATCCTTCGCCATCCGCATTCTTCCCTCGTTCCGCCACGGGCTGCTTCTCCGACGTGGCGGAAGGCGAGGCCGGGCGTGAGGGGGCAGTGTATCTATTCTACACGTTCCAATCGAGCCCCACATCGAACCAGGTTGCGGAATGGGTCAGGGCGCCCACGCTGATGCGATTCACACCCGTCTCGGCAATCGCACGAACGGTCAATAAGTTGACGCCGCCGGACGCTTCCAGTTCCACGCGCGGAGCGACCTCGTCGCGCAGGGCAACACAGGCACAGAGCTGCTCGAGGGTCCGATTATCGAGCAGCACAAGGTCAGGCGATCTTGTCAGGACGTCCCGCAATTGATCCAGCGATTCAACTTCCACCTCCACGACCGCCTCGCGAACGGAAACGTTTGCAGGCAGGTCCGCCAGAAATTGACGGGCCCGGTCCACGGCTTGCCCCGGTGAATAATGCGACCGGCCCTGCTGCTGCGCCCCAAACGCCAGGTGATTGTCTTTGATGAGCACCGCGTCGAATAACCCCGTGCGATGATTGTGTCCACCGCCGCAGCGCACGGCATACTTCTGCAGCCGCCGCCATCCCGGAATCGTCTTTCGCGTGTCGTAAATGCGGGCCTGGGTGCCGGCCACGGCTTCAACATACTTGTGCGTGAGCGTGGCCACGCCCGAAAGCAGACCGATGAAATTTAAGATCGGCCGCTCCGCCGTGAGGATGCTGCGAGCCGGCCCAACAAGCGTGGCGACGCGCGAATTGTGCTGTACGACGGCTCCCTCGCGGACGTGGGCCGTAACCTTCAGGCGAGAATCCATTTGCTCGATGACTATCTCCGCCGCCCGCAACCCGGCAACAATTCCCGGCCCGCGCGCGACGAGGTGCGCCGTCGCCTGCGTGTCCGTCGGCACCAGTGCAACCGTCGTCCAATCCTGCCCTCGATCCAAGTCCTCGCGCACCGCCAGCCGCGCTAGCTGCCGGCAATCATCGGCCAGCGTCTCATTCCATTCAAGCTGTTGAAAGTCTCGCATACCCTATGCCCGGGCGCAGCCGTTCACGGGCCGGGGACTGGCCGCCAGCCGACCGCCAACCCAACTCACTTAGGCCGGTTCTTATCCGGCTTTCCTTTCATCGCTTGTTCCTGTTTCATCACCTTTTGTTTCTTGCTTTTGTCCTTGTCTTTCTTGCCGCCTTTGTCTCCCATCGCGTGATCCTTTCTTAGCCGATATTTCCGATTGGGCTTGAGCCCGGAACCGATCCAGTCTCACGATGATTACCACGTTAGCTTGGCGCCGCCCCTTGTCAATTGCCTCGAAAACTTTTGGCCATGCGCTGGGACCCTCCGCCTTTCGATTTGGCAGCGGTCCGGACGGCGATGCGCTTGCCGTGGCCGCGGGCGAACCTTCAGCGGGCAAGATCTCGATGCGCTCGGCTGTATTGTGACCGAGTGACGCCGGCCCAGCCTCCCAAACGCACATTCGCTTGCACACCTGGCGGATCGCTCCCACAATGGCGTAGCCTTTCACCCCCATTACGTTGCCGGTCCGCCCTCCGAATCTTCGCCATGCTCGCCAAGCTCTATACATTTTCTCTGTTGGGCATCGATGCGGTGCCGGTGGAGGTGGAAGTCGATGTCTCGCCAGGCGCGCTGCCCAAGACGGTGCTCGTCGGTCTACCCGAGGCGGCCGTCAAGGAAAGCACCCATCGCGTGGAACGGGCGCTGGTCAACTCGGGTTTCGTGCGTCCGGCAGATCGGGTTGTGATCAATCTTGCTCCGGCGGAGCTTCCCAAGAACGCCGGCTCGTTTGATCTGCCGATCACGCTTGGGTTGCTGGCGGCCAGCGGACAGATTGCGTCGGATCTGTTCGAGAGCTTCGCCGTGGTTGGCGAATTGGCACTCGACGGCATGACGCGGCCCACCAAGGGCGCGCTTTCGATGGCTATCGCCACCGCCAAGATGGACGGCCTGCGTGGGCTCGTCGTGCCGGAGCAAAGCGCCGCCGAAGCCGCCGTCGTCGAAGAGATTGACGTGATCGCCGTCAATAGCCTGGCACAGGCCGTCGGCTTCTTTACCGGCCAGATCGAACTCGAACCGACCCCTACCAAGATTGACAAGTGGTTTGCCGAGTACAGCCAGTACGACGTCGACTTCGCCGACGTGCGCGGCCAGGAAATGGCCAAGCGGGCCATCACCATCAGCGCGGCCGGAGGACACAACCTGCTGATGGTTGGCCCGCCGGGCAGCGGTAAGACAATGCTCGCCAAGCGGCTGCCGACGATTCTGCCGCAGCTCAGCTCCGGCGAGTCGATCGAAACGACGCGGATCTACAGTGCCATGGGCCTGCTGCAGCCGGGGCAACCGCTGCTGGCGACGCGGCCCTTTCGCTCTCCGCACCACACCGTCAGCGACGCGGGACTTGTCGGTGGAGGCAGCACGCCCACACCCGGCGAAATCTCGCTGGCCCATAATGGCATCTTGTTCCTCGATGAATTGCCGGAGTTTAACCGCCGCACGCTGGAAGTCTTACGCCAGCCGCTGGAGGATGGAACGGTGACGATTTCGCGAGCCCTTTCCAGCACCACGTTTCCGGCCCGATTCATTCTTGTCGCCGCGCTCAATCCGTGCCCCTGCGGCTATCGCAACGATCCGCGTCGCGAATGTCATTGTACGGTGCCCCAGATTGAGCGTTACATGAGCAAGATCAGCGGGCCGCTGCTTGATCGCATCGACATTCACATTGAAGTCCCGGCGGTGCCGTTCAAGGAATTGTCAACCGGCGCCCCGGGCACCAGCAGCGCCGAAATGCGCGACGCGGTGATTCGCGCCCGAGAAATCCAACATAAGCGCCTGGCCGGCACGCGCACGCTAACCAACAGCCGGCTGACGAACCGTCAAATCCGGCAGCACTGCGAGATCGACGACGCGGCGAGAAACATTTTGCAAAGCACGATGACCGAACTTGGCCTCTCCGCCCGCGCCCACGATAAGATACTCCGCGTCGCCCGCACGATCGCCGACCTCGACGGCGCCGAACACCTCACCGCCATGCACGTCAACGAAGCCATCAACTACCGGGTGTTGGATCGCAAGCTGTGGACCTGAGCGAAGCACTTCGAGATGAGGGTTTGATGCCATGAGACGGAATTTTCGTGAGCTTGAGGCCAAGGTGTCACCCGCACGGCGCGCCCGAGCTGGCCCATTGGTCGAAGCTGATCGCCAAAGCCCGCATCGACGGCTTCAACGAGCAACAAATCCTGCCCGACTTTCTCAGCGACTTCGAAGAGTTCGCCGCTTCACAACGGCCAAGAAACAAGAAAAGTGAGGTGTCTTCATGGTCCAGCTGGTCCGACGGTTTGCGGTTCTGGTCGTCACGATTCTGGCCCTTGCGCACCCATCGGCGTCGGCCCAGGGCTGGAAGGCAGGCGCTGCCAAACAAAAGATCACGCCCCGGGAACCGATATGGATGGCTGGCTACGGCGGCCGAGATCATCCCGCGACGGGCTTCTTGAACGACCTGTACGCCAAGGCGCTTGTGCTCGAGGACGAGCGCGGCACGCGGGTCGCGATCGTGACCTTGGATCTGGTCGGCATCAGCCCCGACCTGGCTGGACCGATCACCGCCGAATTACAATCGAAGTACAAACTGCCACGTTCGCACGTGGCGCTGTGCTGCTCGCACACGCACAGCGGTCCGGTCGTGGGCTACAATCTGCGCACGCTGCACTTCGACCAGATCGACGATGTCCAAAAGCAGCGCATCGCCCGCTACGCGGACGAATTGTCGAAAGCGATCGTCGAGGTTGTCGGCCAGGCGCTCCAGTCCCTTGCGCCGTGCGAAATTTCCTTCGGCCAAGGGACCGCCACGTTTGCCGTCAATCGCCGCAACAACAAAGAGGCCGACGTTCCGCGCCTGCGCGAGGCCGGCGAGCTGGTCGGGCCGTTCGACCACGAGGTGAGCGTGCTTCAGGTTCTCGACGCCGCGGGAAAACTGAAGGCCGTGCTGTTTGGCTACGCTTGCCATGCCACCGTGCTGGATGGTTTCGACTGGTCCAGCGATTACCCCGGTTTCGCGCAAAGCGAGCTCGAAGCTTGCCATCCGGACTCGACAGCGCTGTTCTTCGCCGGTTGCGGCGCCGATCAGAATCCGCTGCCACGCTCCAAGGTCGAGCTGGCCAGGCAATATGGCCGTGATCTGGCCGCGGCGGTTGAGACCGCGTTGAAAGAAAATCTGGAGCCCCTTACCGGTGACCTGGCAGTCGGCTGGACGCAGATTCCGCTGGAACTGGCCCAACGGCCGACGCCCGACGAGATCGAAAAAGACGCTCAATCTTCGGATCGTTTTGTTGCCGCGCGAGCCAGGCTGTTTCGGGACCGGCTCAACGCCGGCGAGTTACTGCCGGCGACGTATCCTTACCCGGTCCAGGTCTGGCGGCTGGGAGATACTCTCACATTCGTTGCCCTGGGGGGCGAAGTCGTCGTCGACTACGCCCTGCGCATCAAACAAGAACTGGGAAATGGACACACCTGGGTGGCAGGCTACAGTAACGACGTGATGGCCTATATTCCTTCGCGTCGGGTCTTGGCCGAAGGGGGCTACGAAGGGCGAGACGCGATGGTCTATTACTCCCTGCCCTCGCCCTGGGCGCCCACCGTCGAAGCGGCCATCATCGACGCGGTGCACGCGACGATTCCCAAGGCGCCATGAGCCACTTGCGGCCATCGCCAGGGGGCGATTGCCCCGATTCCTAAACTTTGACCTGCCATCCGTACGGCAGGTACTGGTCTTCAAACGTGCCGTCCGCAAAAAGGTCGATCACGGCATAACCGGCTTTCGTCTGCTGATGATCTCCCTTCCACCACCCGCCCGACACCGCGCCGTTGCAAAGATAAGTCACGCCGTTGTACTCGACCCGTTCGCGCAAATGCAGATGGCCGCTCAGGCACAACTTGACATTCGGGTGTTTCCAAAACAGATCTCGTAGCCGTGCCACATCGGTGTGCATGAGCTGATGCGACACGGTGATGTCGCCAGGCTTTATTTCGGACCAGCCGGCCAACACGCAGGCCGAAAGAATGGGAATGTGGGAGAGCACGAGCACCGGGGCCTGAGGTTGGGTAGCGGCGAGATCGTTCTGCAGCCAATCCCACTGCGCGTCGTCGAGCCGGGCCGTATAGACCGTCTCGTCGTGCGGCATCATGCTGTCGAGCACAATGAAGTGCCAGCCGGCGTGATCGAAACTGCGAAACGTCCGTTCAATGCCGAACACGTCGCAAGCCCATTTCTTTCCCCACTCGGGCTCGTCACCGGTCGTGCCGCTCAACTTTTTGTCCCAACCCCAGATGTCATGGTTGCCAAGACAACTTTCCACGCGAAGTGAGCAGTTGTTCTTGAGCGTGCTCGTCCACAGCTCCCACTGCAGTTTGGTGCGGTCCGTCGGCGTTGCCAGGGAATCCATGATCGTATCGCCGCCGCTGAGAATCAGCTCGGGCCCATCGGCAAGCGATTGCAGGAGATGCAGGCACGCGGTGACGCCCTCGGCGGCGGCCAGTTCGGGCTGAATGTGCATGTCGGTAAGATGAGCCAAACGCAACACGCGTTTGCGCGGCGGCACTTCGTCCGCGATCACAACGCTGGGCAAAAGCGTGGCGCCTGCCGCGAGGCCGGTCCACTTAAGCATCTCACGACGCGTGGCATGGAGTGTCATTTTAGGTGCCCTTTGTCAGCATGTAACTGTTCCCAGTCCGGGGACTGGCTGATTGTTTCCGGCGAATTCCAGCGAGGTGGGTTCTCCTGCTGGCTGGTCGTGCAACGTGGTCCCCGGGAAAATGTACCTCTCCCGCTCGCTTTGCCCCAAGCATAAGCAGACGCGTTCAGCCTTCGTTCAAGAGAAACTCAAACAGATCAGCCATCGATTTCGGATCGATCTGTTTCTCAAGACCCTCCGGCATCAGCGACTTCCCGCTACTCTGCAGATGCTCGATCGAGTCCCTTAGAATCGTCTCCTCACGGCCGTCGGAGGTGCGCAGCGTGAGACTTGCGGCCGACTCAGCGCTGATCAAGCCGCCGTGCACGCGGCCATCCTTCGTGACCACGGAATAGGAGAGATACTGGGGATTCACCTCGCGATTGGGATCGAGCACATTCACCAACAGGACCTCGGCGCCGCGAGCCTTCATCGTGGAGAGGTTCGGGCCGATCTCGTTGCCGACCCCGTCCACCCGGTGGCATGCCGAACAGTTCTTTTCAAAAACGGTCTTCCCGATGGCGCGGTCTCCGCGGATCCCGAGCATCTCCCGATACGACTCAACCACCTCGCCGCGCTGGGGCTCGTTGACAGTCAACAACAGCCGCGCCGCCCGCTCGCGCAGATCGACATCAGGATATCGGGTGAGCGCGTCGAGCTGCGATCGCTCAAAATCGGACGTCGACAGCCGGCCCGTTTCCAGGGCATTGAGCAGCAGCACAGCACGCTGCTTCTGTCCGAGCAGCACTTCCGCGGCCCGGCGACGTACGTCCGGGGACAGTGTCGGCCAGGCTGCGAGGATCTCCACGGCAACAGCCTCCTCGGCATGCGCATCGAGAGCGTCCAAGGCCGCCAGCGCTATCTCGCGCGGCTGCAACGACGAAAGGCTCGCGACCAAGGGCCCTGCCACGCCTTCGAAACTGCCCAGCGAAAGCCCTCGGATGGCCAGCGCTCGAGCGTCGATCGACGCTTCCGTGTCGAGGGCCTTCTCCCGGGCCCAGGCGATGAGCGCATCCGTCAGGTGTTTCGTGGAATCAGCCGGCACGGTATCAGCCAGCGATCGGCCCCTTGCGGTCAGCGAATGATTCAACTCCACCAGGAGCGCCAGCGCCTCGCCGGGGCGATCGTTCCGCATGCCGTCGAGCAGTGCGATCAGCTTCGTGAGCTCCTCTTGTGCCGCTTTCGTACCCACCTGACCAACGAGGCCCGACAAAACTCCCTCAGGCGCGGCGGATTGCTGTGCGGCCGATTGGGCGATGATCGCCCCGAGCACCTCACAGGCATCGGTCTTGAGCGATGTAAAAGCCGCCATTCGAATCCAGCGGTCGGCGCCATCCCGCATCAGCATGGAAGTCAGGCCAGCAAGGCGAGCCTGATCGGGGAGCATGCCAAGCGTGAAAGCAAGCTGATACCGAACAACGGCGTCGTGCTCTTGTTCAACAGCCCGGCGGATCGCCTCGATCAGCGTCGTTTCCGGCGATGGTGCCCCGCCGCTGCCCAGAAACCTTTCGGACAGTCTTACCGCATGGCATCGCAGCATCGGCTCGCGCGACTCCAGGCAGGCAAGCACATCGTCCGCTCCCAGTCGCCGCATGCCATCCAGCAGGTAGGCCGCGTGCATTCGCGCTCGGGGCTCGGCGGCAGGATCCCTGACAAGCGCGCGGAGCGGTTGTTCGGCGGCAGAATCGTTTTGCTCATGAAGTAAACGCGCAGCACTCTCTCGGTGCCAGGCGTTGGCGTGCGATAGCAGCTTTACCTTCTCCTCGAGGGACGCCTTGGCGATGTTGGGCGTCTTGCGGTGCGTCCAGCCCGCTGGCGCCAGCCGCCAGATCCTGCCGCGATCACGTCCACTGTCAAGATCGAGATGTTTTTTGATGACGGTCGGCAAGCTGTCGGGATGCTCGATCACCTCGCGATAGACATCTGCCGCATAGATCGCTCCATCCGGCCCGTTGGCAAACTGCGCCGGGCGAAACCAGATGTCACTCGAGGCGACCAATTCGCTTTGCTGATCAACGCGCTCGGCAGCCTGTTCGACTCCCAGGGGATTCAGCCGCTTGCGGTGGATCACATTGCTGCCAACGTCCCCCACCAGGAGCATTCCGTACAGGGAAGGGCCGAAGGCATCGCCACGCACGGGCGTGATGCCGGTGGCGCTGGTGAAGTAGCCGGCCGGCTTTCCACCTCCCTCGAGACTGCGAGGATCAGCGCTGGCGGCCCGCAGCCGGCTACGCACGATGCGCCACGGCTCGACGGGACTTGATCGGAAAATTGGCGCCTGCCCCCCATCCGCCGCGATGCTCATCGTTGCTCGCGGCGCGGCATAGAAGGGATTGCGGGCCAGATACCGATCCTCCGCCATGCAGCGAATCGCATGGTCGCTATTGTGACAGACAAATTTCCGCCCCCAGTCGTCAAATCCCAAACCGTGCTGTGCGCCGCCCGTCTCGGCCCGAAAGTCGAGCAACAAGGGATCCAACGAAAAATCCCTGCCCTGCACGTTCACCGCGGCACCCTCGGCAGCCCTCGGCCGTCCCTCAAGATCCGCCACCGGGCGAATTTCACCGCCACTGGAACTGGCCGCTCCGTGGAGCCGATTATCGACTCCCCACACAAATGAGTTGAGCAATCCCTGCACATTCCCGATGCTAAATCCGCTGAAGACTCGCTGGCGAATCTCGGACACGCCATCACCATCGGCGTCCTTGAGATAGAGGATCTCGGGCGCATCGCCGACGAAGATGCCGCCGTTCCAACAGGCGACAGCGGTTGGCCAGAGGAGACCATCGGCGTAGATGGTTGCGCTGTCGTAGAGGCCGTCGTCGTCCTCATCAACCAGCAGACGAATACGGCTGAGCTTCTCGTTGCGGTGCTCGCTGTAGCCGCGCATCTCGACGATGAACAGCCGGCCCTGCTCGTCCCAGGCCATCGCCACCGGGCTGGCAACCAGCGGCTCCGCGGCCACGAGCGTGAACTGAAAGCCCGGCTGCACCGTCATCGTCGCCGCCGCGAGATCTGGCTCGACCGGCTGGATTCGCGAAAGCTCGGCAGAAAAATCGGCTGCGTCAAGCGGCGATTCAACAGCCCTGCAATGCCCGGCCAGCCACAACGTGGCGGCAATGGCAAGTGCTATCTTCATGGGTGGGTTTCGCACAAGTGCACGGATGGCTGATGGCACAATCACGCCATCGAGGCGCCGTCGATTGCATTCCATGCCACGGGCTGCTTCAACCAGCATTTTTATTCTTGGAAACAGCATTGCCAGGAAACTGTCAGAAGTGATAACGTCGCTGTTAATTCGCCCCAGAAGCCGTTTCCGCGACGGCGAAACAGTACAGCTTTGTCAACGTGCGCAGGAAGATGCGGTTGTCGGCAATGGCCGGGGTGGCGAGACAATTCTCACCCAGCTCGTTGATCGCCAGCGTCTCCAACTGCGGCCCTTGGCGCAGTACGATGACGGCGCCATTTTCGCCGACGACGTAGATCTTACCATCGCCGGCCACCGGCGAGGCGTAGTAATTGCCGATGTTGCCGATCCGCTTGGGTTTCCAGACCACCGAGCCGTCGGCGGCGCTAAAGCAGTTGGAGATGCCGCCGTTCTTGACCAAGAATACGCGGCCATCGACGACCAGCGGCGATACGATTTGGGAAGCAGCGGGCACGTCGAGCCGCCAAACCAGGTGCGTGGCCGTTACGTCCCCTGTTCCTCCGGCGCGAATCGCCTGCACGGTGCGGCCGCCGCCGACCATGTTGGTGGGGGACTGAAAAGCGCGGTCGATCTCGTCTCCTTCCAGAAATCCGTCGTGGTTGGCGTCGCCAAGGTCGAATTTTTCGGCGAAGGCCGGACCGAGTTCTCCCTTAATCAACTTGCCGTCCTTATTGGCGTCCTTGTGCTCGAGCAGGCCTAACTTCAGTACGCGCCCGGCATCACCGTAGCTGTCGGATGAGACGTAAACGGTGTCGTCCACAACGACCGGCGACGTCATCATGCTCCGCAGCAGTGTGTTGCAGGTCCATCGTTCCTCGCCGGTCGCCGGATCGTAACCCTTGAGCTTGCCCGTGCCCGAGATCACCAGATCGCTGCGCCCGTTTGCGCGGCAAATTACCGGCAGCGCGTAACCGCTGAGCATTTCCGGGCGCTCGACCCTCCAGACCAGTGCGCCACTTTCCCTATTCACCGCGATCAGAAATGGCGACAGATCGTCATCCTGGTTAAGGATTACCAGGTTGCCATGCAAGATGGGTGAATGGCCGGCGCCCCAGTCGAATTGGTAGCTGGGGAGCGGAAGCTCGTGCTGCCACAGCAACCGGCCGTTGGCGGCATCCAGCATCAACAGTCCCAAGGTGCTGAAGTAAACGCAGACCTGTTGGTCGTTGGCCGCGGGCGTGGACGAGGCGTGCATGTTGGGCGGGACGATCGTCGGCAGCGGTCCGGTCTCGAACTCCTTTCGCCAATGTTGATCGCCCGATATCGCGTCGAAGCAATACACGGCGAATTTTTGTGGACCGACCAGGGCCGTGACGAAGACCCGCCCCGCGACCACGATGGGACTGCCAATGCCTTCGCCCAACTCCGTTTGCCACAACAGGTTCTTGGTGGGGGAGAGCTCCGTGGGCAGATTGCGGCTCTGGTGCGAAACGCCGATGCCGTTTTGGCCGCGAAACTGCGGCCAGTCCTCGGCGCGTGTGACGCTCAGCATGGCGGGGGCGACGACCAACAACAGGAAGACTCGCATCAGAAACACTCCATGGCAAGGATGCAAAAATTGCATGGGTACACCCCGAATTCAAGGATCCCGTGGCCGCCTCGACGGCAACCATCCGAAAGCTGCGAGCGCGCCACCGCGTCGATGGCGCTACTTGCCCAAATCGGCAATGCATACCAACTTTTTTCGCGCGCGAAGGAAAAGGCGGCCGTCCGAAATGGCTGGCGTGCCCAGAATGTCGTTTCCCAAGTTGTTGGTCGCCAGCACTTCCGGCTGTTCGCGGTCGCTTATTACCACGACCTGGCCGTTTTCGCCGGCCAGGACGATTTTGCCGTCGCCGCACACCGGCGACGCGTAATACTTCGACGCATCGCCAACGCGTTTGGGCCCCCAAACGAGCTCGCCATGATCGATCTCATGGCAACTCGCGATGCTGCCGTCGCGAATCAGCCACAGCCGGTTGGTCACCACCAGCGGCGAGGGAATGCTGTCCATGTTCTTCGGCTGCTGCCGCCACATGACGTGCGTGCCGGTGACATCCCCTTCGCCGCCACCGCGAACCGCCAGCAGGAATCGTTCGCTGGGATCGGCGGCGTCGAAGCGGGCGCCCGCGAAGTTGTCCGGGTGCAAAAACGCCGCGTCCAGTTCCTCGCCTTCTAAAACGCCGTCACGATTCAGGTCGCCCCGTTCAAAAGTCCGCTTGAAGAACTGGTCCGGCACCTGCACATCCCCGACCGCAGCTTGAATTTCTTCCTTGCTGACCTTTCCGTCGCGATTGCCCGTCGCGCTGGTGTCAGCGACGGCCAACCATTGATAGGCAATGCCCTGGCTGACCACCGTCACGTACACCACGCCATCAAGCACCACGGGCGTGGACTTGATATTGCGCAGCAAGACCCTGGCCCACCATTTGCGCCGGCCCGAGGCCGGATCAAAGCCGATCAGTAAGCCGGTGCCGGCTACGACGATCTCATCCCCAGCGTCGGTGGTGCAGATCACGGGGTGAGAATAGTTGACGGCCATGTCCAACCGATCGTCCTGCCAGCGGATCTGACCGGTTCGCTTATCGATGGCGTACAAGGCCGGATTCAGATCGTCGTCCTGGCAGAAGAGCAGCAGCTCCTTGTGGAGCACTGGGGACATACCGGGACCCCATTTGAAGACAAAAAACGGTGTCGGCAGCTGCTTCTGCCAAACGTCTTCGCCCGAAGCCGCATCGACGCACAACATACCCAGCGTGGCGAAGTAGAAGTAGACGCGCTGGTCGTCGGCGGCTGGCGTGGAACTGGCATAGCTGTTGACCTGGGAGATCTCCGCCAACGGGCCGGTCGGCCACTGACGCTGCCAAAGCGGCTTTCCGGTGGTGGCGTCGAACGCAAACAGACCGACGGTCTGCTTGTCGATCATGCCGGCGGTAAACACGCGGCCGGCGGCCACCGCGGGGCTGCCGACTCCGTCGCCCAGCGGAACGGACCAGAGCACGTTCTTTTGTTCGCCGTCTTCGGTGTCATAAAATTCGAATGGCAGCGGATCTTGGGACGCCGAAACCCCGCTGCAATTTGGCCCGCGAAACTGCGGCCAATCTTCCCCCCGGACCACCGATGTCATCAGCAGACTGAAGATCGTGACGAGACAATGGATCGATGGTGTCATGGCGAAGCCGTAATGCACAACGGGGAAATGTGCCTGTCCCCCCTCATTGCCCGTGAGCGAACACCTTTCGAGCGGTGAACGCCGTGAGCCACCGCCCGCTAGGCGATAATGTCGCGAAGCACGTTTCCATCCAGGCCGTTGAGCGCGTTGGTCAGGCGCACTTCCTCGGCGCCGTGCTGGAACGTGAGCCGCTGATGGTCCAGCCCGAGCAGGTGCAGAATGGTCGCGTGCAGATCGTGGAAGTTGACGGGGTTTTCCACCGCATGGTAGCCGTAGTCGTCGGTCTTGCCGAATTTGATTCCGCCTTTGACGCCGCCGCCGGCCAGCCAGAACGTGAAACCCCAGGGATGATGATCGCGACCGTCGCCGCTGACGATCTGCTGGCCGGGACTGCGGCCGAACTCCCCGCCCCAGACGAGCAGCGTCTCATCGAGCAGGCCGCGCCGCTTGAGATCGGTAATCAGGCCGGCAATTGGCTTATCGACCTCGCGCGCGTGCAGCGGATGGAAATGGGCAATGTTGTTATGTTGGTCCCAGCCACCGTCGTGCGACTTGGGAGCGTGATAGACTTCCACGAACCGCACGCCCTTTTCGACCAGCCGGCGGGCCAGCAGGCATTGGCGACTGTAGTTTTCCGTCTCGCCCGGCTCGTCGATGCCGTAGAGTTTGAGAGTTTCGGGCGTTTCATCGGAGAAGTCCAGCAGTTGGGGCGCCTCGGCCTGCATGCGAAAGGCCGTTTCAAACGTTGCGATGCGGCCTTCAAGGTCGGCGTCCGGCCCACTCTGCTCCAGTTGCCTGCGATTGGCTCGCAGCACGAAATCCAGTTGGCGGCGCTGTACGTCGCGGGGCAATTGGGACCTGGTGTTGCTGAATACGGCTTCGCGAAACGAAGGTTTATCCACCACGGCATTGCTGCGTCCGATCGGCACGGTCTGATACACGGCTGGCAGAAACGCGCTGTTAAGGGCCTGTTTGTTGCCAAACGCAAGATTGGGACAAATGCTGATGAAGCCAGGCAGGTTCTGATTCTCGCTGCCCAAGCCGTACAGCACCCAAGAACCCAAAGTCGGGCGGATCAGGCGATCGGAACCTGTGTGCAGCCGCAGCACCTCCGGTCCATGACCGCCGCTGACGGTCTTCATGGAATTGATGAAACACATCTCGTCGACGCAATGACCCAGGTGCGGAAACAGGTCGCTGACCTCGATGCCGCTTTGACCGTATTTCCTGAACCGCCACAACGACTTCATGCAGTTGCCGGTGCGGCCGTCTTCGCTGCTTTTCCCGATCGGCATGGGCTTTTCATGGTCGCGTTCCAGCAATGGCTTGTAGTCGAAAGTATCAACGTGGGACGGCCCCCCCTGCATGAACAGAAAAATGACCGAACGCGCACGCGGGGCAACGTGGGGTAATCGCGCTGCCAGGGGGTTGGCAGACGCCGCACTCTGGCTGGCATGCACCGGGAAGTTGTCGGCCAGCAGCGACGCCAACGCCAATTGCCCGAAGCCAATACTCGAACGGCGCAACAACTCCCGGCGGGAGAGTGGCTCGCGGGTGGTTGAATTGGGCATGACAAGATCGCTAATTGAGGTACACGAATTCGTTCAACATCAACAAGGCATGGCAGAGGCTTTGCCAGGCCCTGGCCCGGCGGACTTGGGCATCAGGCTCTTCCGTCAGGGCCGCTTCGAACGACTGAAGATAGTCAAGCGCGGGACGAATCTCGTCGTCCGGCGGCGTGCGGCCCAAGAGCGTTTGATACAGTCGTCGGGCGCGGGCCGAGTCGTCCGCAACCGCCTCTGCCAGCAATTTCTCCGCGGTGTGCCGGGTCTGATCCAACACGAAGGGTGCGTTCATCAAGAACAATGATTGCGGCGCCGTGATGGAAGTCGAGCGGCGGCCGGACATCTCGTCGCGGCCGGGAAAATCGAAGCTTTCGAGCAATTCCGCCATGTGCATCTCGCCGCGGATGACCGGTAAATAGATGCTCCTCTGCATCATGGTTTGATAGTGATCCGTTATCAGCTTCAGTCGCCCCTTGTCGGTCAAGTCGTCCTTATTTCCCAGACCCAGTTTGGCGAGGGCGCTGCCGCCGGTGGCGGGGTCCAGTTGTCCGCTGATGCGCAACAAAGCATCGCGGATTTCCTCGGCTTCCAGCCGGCGCCGGTTCTGACGCCAGAGTAAGCGATTGTCTGGATCGACTTGCGCCGCCTGCGCGTCATGGGCGCAACTCATCTGGTAAGTGGCCGAAAGCAAAATCGCGCGCTGCAGCGATTTGATCGACCAGCCACCGCGGATGAACTGCATGGCCAGCCAATCGAGCAGCGATTGATTGGTGGGTCCTTCGGGGGCCGACATGCCGAAGTTGTCCGGATCGGGGACCAATCCCACGCCAAAGTGCTGTTGCCAAACGCGATTGACGATTACCCGCGCGGTCAAGGGGTGGTCTGGCCGAGTCAGCCATTGCGCCAGCTCCAGCCGACCGCTCTGTCCGGTGCTCAAAGGGGGTTGGTCCTCGCCAGCCAGAATGCAGGGGAACCGGCGCGGGGCTTCGTCCCCCAGGTTCTTGGCATCGCCGCGAAAATGCACTTTCAGGTTGGCAACCTCTCCTTCGCGGACGGACAACACCATCACCTTTTCGCCCGTGGACATGGCCAATTCGCGCTCAAACCACTTGTCCGGCATGCCGGCTTGATTGCCCGTTCCGTCATTCGTGGAGTAGGTGCTCGTGAAGATGCCCGCCAGCGCGTAAAAATCCGTCGTCGGCACCGGTTCGTAGGGATGGTCGTGGCAGCGGGCACAGGCAACGTTCAGCCCGATAAACGCCCGCGTCAACATGCCGATCTGGTCGGCCGCCGCGTTGATCTTGTCTCCGTTCGCGTAGGGACCCAACAGCAACACGCCAGGCGCCGTGTGCCGCTCAACTTCTGCTTCCGCGTCCCCCGGCGGCAACAGATCTCCGGCTACTTGTTCCTGCACAAACCGATCAAACGGCTTATCTTTGTTGAAGGCGGCGATCACATAGTCACGATACCGATACGCGTTGGCGAATGGCAGATTAACGCCGCCCCCCAGGCAATCCGCATATCGGACCACGTCCAACCAGTGACGCGCCCATTGTTCGCCATAATGGGGCGATGCCAAGAGACGATCGATTACTTTGGCAAATGCCTCGGGGGATTCGTCGGCGACGAATGCTTCGATCTCTGCTGGCGTTGGGGGAAATCCGGTTAAGCCAAATGTCGTGCGTCGCAGGAGCGTCGTCTTGTCGGCCGCCGGGGCCGGCTTGAGGTTTTTTTCCTCCAGCGCGGCCAAGAGGAAATGGTCGATCGGCGAGCGCGGCCAATTCGCATCGCGCAGTTGGGGAAGAGGTGGTTCTTGCGGCGACTGAAATGACCAGAATGCCCGCTCCTTGTCGTCGAACAACGGCCGGGCCGCTCGATTCGCCTTGGCTTCGTCTTGGGGCAAGAGCGCCGGCCAGGGAGCACCCATGGCAACCCAGCGCTCCAGGTCAGCTACCTGCTCCGCGGACAACGCACCATCCGGCGGCATTTGCACCGTGTCGCCATAGCGCACCGCGCCGATCAGCAAACTCGCGTCCGGATCGCCGGGAACGACCGCCGGCCCCGTGTCCCCACCCTTGAGGACCCCGGCATGCGTGTCCAAACGCAAGTTGTTCTTATGCCGTTGCGGGCCATGACACTTTTGACAATGCGTGGCCAACAACGGCCGGATCCGCAGCTCGAAGAACTCGATCTGCTGCGCATCAACTGGCGCGGCCCCCGAAGCAACCGGTTCTTCGGCCCGAGCCGTCGCAATCAGCGCGGCGATTGTCAAACTTCCGCACAGAATTTTTCGCGATGGAAGAATAATCAGTCTCCTTGCGCCAAACCATGAGGGGGGCATGGAACTACGGCCCATTCGCATAAATCGGCAACCAGCAAAAGTCAGGAAACGCTGTATTTTACCGTGCGTTCAGCAACTTCGTCGTTTTCGATTTTTGCGAGGAGCCATCGTGGTCGGGGCGCCAGAATCCAGAGCATCGACCTAGGACCGTGATTCTAGCCGACGGTCATCAAGTTGTCAACAACCGCTTAGTGTCCGCCACGGCCAGGCAGTTCTTGCGCTGTCCACGAGCCGGGGACTGGATCATTATCCCGGCGAATTCGCGCGCGAGGTGCACCGTCCTGTCAGGAGGTTGTCCAACGTGGTTCCCGGGAAAATGTGCCTGTCCCCCTCTCTTCGTGAACGGTTACGATCGATCGATCGATAGCATATGAATAGAAAACTTAATCCCCCGCGGTTCCAGATGCAAGCGTTTGCCTGGGGATTCCACGGCCGAAAAGTGTTTTACATTCGGCAACCTGGTAGGGCCGGCTTTGCCAGCCGTGGATGGGAAAGTCACGCGAATCCGGCCGGCACAGCCGGCCCTACACGAATCCGGCCGGCACAGCCGGCCCTACAGCGGATAGTTGATTGGCCCTGCTGGGGATTCCAGGACGGATTGGGTCGTAGTAGAGTCTGGACGCACGTGGGATGATTTTTGGGCCGACCGACGGCGGAGGAGCGGGCGGGGCCGATCAACACGAACTTCCTCGCTTCGGACACGTCTCGCACGGCGGCGCGGGGAGGTCGAATGGAACCCCTCGCCCGAGCCTCCGCCACGGCGGACTGTCATCCCGCGGCGAAAGAGCGGAGCATGTTTTCAGCAGCGGAAGTAAAATTTGCCAGAGCGATCAGCGACTCTTGAGGCGGCAACCACTGAAGGGGATAGTCATGTCACGTGTGTTCATTGTCGGTTGGGATGGAGCAACCTTCGATCTGATCATGCCCTGGATGGCTCAGGGGAAGTTGCCCAATATCGCCCGGATTATGCAAACCGGTACACATGGTCTGCTGCGTTCGACCGTGCCGCCTTAGACGTTTCCGGCTTGGAGCAGCTTCATGACCGGCGTGAATCCGGGTAAGCATGGCATCTTCGATTTCACGAAGCGAAGGGGGACAGGCACATTTTCCCGGGAAACACGTTGGGCAGCCACCCAACAGCACGACACACCTTTCTTGAATTCGCCGGGAACATGAGCCCGTCTCCGGCCCCTTAACGGTTACCTACGCTCGAATAGGATCAATCTTTTCGGGGTTCACACCCAGGTCGTTCATTGTTTGAGCCACCACGCCACGATCGAGCTGATCGCGTTTGGAGAGCTGATAAAGCGCCGCGATGGTCACGCATTCGGCATCGACTTCGAAGTGCCGGCGCAGCGGCTGGCGAATTTCGCTGCGGCCGAAGCCGTCGGTGCCCAGAGCGTACAGACCGCCGGGCACGTATGGACTCACCTGCTCTGTCACCGCCCGCACGTGGTCGCTGGCCGCGATGAACGGTCCGGTTTGACCTTCCAGCACTTTGCTGATGTACGGCACGCGCGGTGGCAGCGTGGGGTGAAACATGTTCCAACGGTCGCACGCATGGGCGTCGCGGCGCCAGCGAGCGGCATCGCATCGTTCGTCGAAAACAGCGTGACCGCAGCCCGTGCCGGCAAGACCGTTGAGCAGAGCCATGCCGACGTTGACCAAGCGATCTCGCTCAACGCGGCCCTTAGCGCACCACAAAAACAATCCAATCAGGCTCACCCCGTATCGGCTGTTCGCGAGGCCATCGTCCGCCAGATGCGGCTGCCGAGCTTGCGGCCGTCGGCCATCCAGAACATCAGCGATTTCGAACCGTCGATCAAGAGTGCAAAGCGCCGTCTCCAGGCGGTCGACAAAGCAATCGCGGAGATGCTGGACTCGCTTCCCAGCGCCAACGAATTGAAAAAACTCCGCTGGGCGTTCACGCGCCGGTGACGCGCATTGGTCGCGAAATGGCGGATTGACGAGAATTTGATCGGCCCTCCCATGACAACCACATAGCTTCCATAGCCATTCGGCTTGCGAGGAAGCCCAGGCCCGCTAAAGTGGGGAATCAAGATTCGCCGTCAGGTAGTCCCTCGAATTCGTACGCCACACCATGAAACGACAATCCAAAAGACGGTCCCAGGGGCGGCGCTGCCTTTGTGAACCACTGGAAGTCCGCGCCTACCTGGCTGGCGACGTTGTCATCAACGAGTTCCTGGCATCCAACGCCACCAACATCACCGACGAGGATGGCGCTCACTCCGATTGGATGGAGTTGCACAACACTACCGCCAGCGCCATTGATCTGACCGGTTACCACCTGACCGACCTGGCGTCGAACCCGTCGCAGTGGACGTTTCCTGCCGTATCCCTTCCCGCGGGCGGCTATCTGATCGTCTTCGCTTCGTCGAAGAACCGCACCAATCCCGCGGCCAATCTGCACACCAATTTCAACATTAGCGCAAGCGGCGAGTATCTTGGCCTGACGCGTCCAGACAACACCGTTGAATACGAGTACTCGCCTTCGTTTCCCGCACAAGCCTCCGACATCTCGTATGGTCTCGGCGCCGACCTGGTGACGAAGCAGTATTTCTCCACGCCGACGCCGGGCGCGACCAATGCACCCAATGCCGCATCGGCGGCCGAGCCGCAATTCGACGTTGAGCACGGGTTCTTCACGTCGTCGTTTCCCTTGACGATGACGACGGCCACCACCGACACCACGATTCGCTACACCACCGACGGCAGCGCGCCCACTGAAACCACCGGCGCCGTATATTCTGGTCCGATCACGATCAGCACGACCACCGTCGTGCGCGCGGCCGCGTTCAAACCCGGCCTGAGTAGTTCGGCGGTGCAAACGCAGACCTTCCTGTTTGCTTCGGCAATCGTTCAGCAGCCGGCCAATCCTGCCGGTTTCCCTGATGTATGGGGAGGTCCCGGCTCGTCGGAAATCGCCCAGGCGGCCGACTACCAGGTTGATCCCGACGTGACGACAAATCCGGCGTACAGTGGTGAACTGGTGACGGCGCTCACGTCGATTCCCACGCTGTCCTTGGTGATGCCGATCGACGCCTGGTTCTCACCGACGACGGGCATCTATTCCAACCGCTCCCTCGAAGGTTCCGAATGGGAGCGGCCGGTCTCGATCGAGTATTTCAACGCCGGCGCTGTGGACGATTTCCAGATCGACGCCGGCGTCCGCATTCAGGGGGGCAGCAGCACAACTGATGTCTTCAACGGCACGTGGTCCACGCCCAAGCAGTCAATGAGCCTGCGATTCAAAGATGTATACGGCGCCGCCCAACTAGTCGCCCCGCTGTTTAGCGACGGCTCCGTCCAAAGCTTCGAACAACTGATTCTGGATGCCCATTACAACTACACCTGGCCGCATAAGAAGCCGGAACAACAGGCGCGCGCCGATTATATTCGCGATCAACTCGTCGCCGACTTGCAAATTGCCGCCGACTCGTACGCCCCGCATGGCAATTACGTGCACCTCTACCTCAACGGATTGTACTGGGGCGTCTACAACCTGCACGAGCGTCCCAACGAATCGTTTGCCGCGGCCTACCTGGGCGGCGATAAGTTGCAGTACGACGTGATCAAGCACGAACCGATCGATATCGTGGCCGGCGACAATGTGGCCTACCTGGAGCTGCACAATCGGGCCGCCGCGGACCTGTCTCAGACGGCCAACTATCAGGCCGTGACCGAATACCTCGACATCCCCGACTTCATCGACTACATGGCGGTGAATTTTTTCGCCGGCAACACTGATTGGGCGCACCACAACTGGTATGCGGCCCGCAAGCGCGAAACAGGCGCCAAGTTCCACTTCTTTAGTTGGGATGCCGAACACACCTTGAAATCGCCAACCGACGACGTGACCCACAAAAACAACCCGGGCGGGCCGACTTACCTCCATCAACAACTCCGCGCCAATGCCGAGTATCGCCAGCTCTTCGCCGATCGCGTGCAAAGGTTGTTCTTCAACGACGGAGCGCTGACCAGCGCGTCGGCGCTTCAGCAGTTTCTCGAACGCGTGGACGAAATCGATTCGGCGATCATCATGGAGTCGGCCCGCTGGGGGGACGTGCGACGCTCGAATCCCTACACGCGCGACGTCGAATGGCAGGCCGAAATCGACTTCCTGCAAAATGATTTCTTTCCCGGCCGGACGCAGACGGTGCTCAACCAATTACGCCACGATAATCTGGCGAGCACGCTGGCCACGCCCATCTTTAACCAACGGGGCGGCCGCGTGAGCGCAGACTTCAGCGTCGTGCTCTCGGCCCCTGGCGGCACCATCTACTACACGCTCGATGGCAGTGATCCGCGGCTCGAAGGAGGCGGAATCTCGCCATCCGCGATCCAGTACAGCGGACCGTTCACGCTGCCCGACTCGCGGTTGGTGCGCGTGCGGGCAAAAAACGGCGAGATCTGGAGCGCCATCGATGCGGCCTCGTTCGTGTGGGACGCCTTTGGTTTGCGCGTCACCGAGAAGATGTTCAATCCGCCGGCAGGCGGCAGTTTCACCAAAGAGCTTTACGAGTTCCTGGAATTGCAGAACGTTTCGCAGCAGCTGATCGACCTGGAGGGCATTCAGTTCACGACCGGCATTACCGCCACATTGCCCAACTTCGTGCTGCAGCCGGGGCAATTCGCGGTGCTCTCACCGAACTTAGCGGCCTTCGCCGAACGCTACGGCACTTCCGTGGTTCCCGTCGGCACGTACACGGGCGCACTCAGCAATTCCGGCGAGCAGATCGTTTATCGGGATGCGTTGGGAGCCGCGATTCAAGATTACACCTTCGTCGACGCCTGGCATCCGAGCGCCGACGGCGCCGGCAAGTCGCTGGTGATCAAGCGGTCGCTCGCGCCGCTCGCCGCCTGGAGCACCGCCAGCGGATGGCGACCGAGCGATGCCAACTTAGGGGCTCCCGGCGCGGCCGATCCCGATCCGAACGCAAACGCCGCGCTCGCAGGTCAGGTTTTCCTCGACGCCAACGGCGACGGCATTCAGAACGACGGCGGCGCGGGAGTCGCCGGCACGATCGTTCGCTTGTACTCCGCCGGCGTCGACAGCCAAATCGGCGGCGGTGATGATCTGCTGCTCAATTCGCAAACGACGACCGGCTCGGGCGACTATACGTTCTCGGGTTTGTTGCCCGACAGCTACTACCTCGAGTTTGTGCCGCCGACAAGTCACGCCTTCAGCCTGCAAGATCAAACCGCCGACACCGACGATAGCGACGCCAATCCTACCACCGGCCGAACTGCGGTGTTCCCGCTCGTCACGAATCAGACGGACTCGACGCAGGACGCGGGCCTCGTCCTGATTCCGGAGATCGCGATTTTCGGCCTCGGCCTGGAAATCGCCAACGGCGACACTTCGCCCTTCGCCGCCGATAACACGCATTTCGGCGTCACGCCGTTGAACACCACGAAGGGGCACAACTTTGTGATCGTCAATCAGGGCGCCGCACCGCTCGTGCTCCCAGTGAACCCGGTGCAAATCACAGGAGTCAATCCCAATGATTTTGTCGTCGTACAGCCGATCGGCACGACCATCGGCCCCAACGAAAGCGCCAGCTTCCGCATCGAGTTTACGCCGGAAGCGACCGGCCTGCGCACCGCCACGGTTACCGTCGGCAGCAACGACGCCGACGAAACGAGTTACACCTTCACCATTCAAGGTTCGGGCGGCTTCGAACAAATTATTGACGACGGCGATCCTGGCTATGCCCGCAGCGGACCGTGGACAGACTCGAATGATGCCGCGGCATTCCAGACCGATTTCGACATCAGCACTCGAAACAACATCGGCGACAAGGCGATCTGGACATTCTCCGGCCTGGCAAGTGGTCAGTATCTGGTTTATGCCAGTTGGGTCGCCGGCGCAGACCGATCGACGACCGCGACCTACAAGCTGTTCGATGGTTCGAATCGCGAAGCGAAAACCAACATCGACCAGCGCGTGGCCGCCAACGACAGCTTCACGAACGGCATCTGGTGGGAACAGTTGCCCACGATGAGCATCAGCAGCGGCACGTTGAAAGTGAAGCTTCACGCCGGAGCCAGCGGCAATGAAGTGGCTGACGCGATTAGAATCGTCAAAGTAGAAACGCAGCAGACATCGCAGACTCGGCTGGCTTCCTTGGAGAGCAATTCGTCGGATGTAAGCTCCAACGGCACTACGTACGGCGGAGACGCAAGCATCGAGTCTGTCACTCCCGCCGCTAATTCTAAGCGCACAGAATCGGCGAAAACGCCAGCCACCTCTTCCGACGAAAATCGCCGCTCGATTCACCGCCGTGGAAAAGCCACCGATCAAGTTTTCGCGAGCACTCATTTTTTGAAGGAGCTGCTGGGCCGATCGCGACATTTCTAGGGTCTTGTGACCCTACGCGAGGCAATCGTTCACGAAGCGAAGGGGGACAGGCACATTTTCCCGGGAAACACGTTGGGCAACCACCCAACAGCACGACACACCTTTCTTGAATTCGTCGGGAACATGAGCCCGTCTCCGGCCCCTTAACGGTTACCTACGCGAGCAGCATCCGGCCGGGCATTCTCAGATAGCCGATCACTTCGTTCAGGAAGCGGGCGGCCGTGGCGCCATCGACAATCCGGTGGTCGTAGCTCAGGCTCATCGGCAGCAAAAGTCGAGGCTTGAGCGTATCGTCTTCCATCACCACCGGCAGTTTGCGCGAGCGGCCGGTGAGCAGAATGGCCACTTCCGGCGCATTGATGATCGGCGTGGAATACGTGCCGCCGACCGCCCCCAGGTTACTGATCGTAAATGTGCCCCCGCGCATTTCGTCGAGCGACAGCTTGCCCTCACGGGCCTTCTCGGCGATCGCCATCAACTGTTTGGCAATGGCGGGAATCGAGCACTGATCGGCATCACGGATCACGGGCACGACCAAACCGCGGTCGGTATCGACGGCAATTCCGACATTCACGTAGTTCTTGTAGGTGATTTGTTCGGCATCGACGTCGATTGAGCAGTTGATGGCCGGATGTTGTTTGAGCGCCGTCGCCACGGCCTTGATGACGAACGGCATCATCGTCAGCTTGATCGAGGGATCGACGAAGCTGGCCAGGCCGTTTTTGCGCAAGTTTTCCAGTTCGGTGACATCGGCATCGTCAAAATTGGTGACGTGCGGAATCGTGCTCCACGATCTGGCCATATTGATGGCAATCGTCTTGCGAATCCGCGGCATCGTCTCGACGCGAATCGGTCCCCAGGCGTCGGCGCCGTCACCGACCGGCAACACCACGGCGAGGGGGGACGTGGCCGGCCTGGCGGAAGCGGCGGCGCTTCCGCGCTGCCCGGCGTTACGCACATCGTCCTCGGTGATCCGCCCGCCGGGACCACTGCCTGGGAGGCTGCTGAGGTCCACGCCTAACTCTCGGGCCAGGCGGCGCGTGGCCGGGCCGGCGGGGGGAGTCTTACCGGTCGGCGAGGGTGTCCGCGATGGCGCCGCGGCGAGAGGTGATTTCTGCGCAATCGCGGCTCGACCTGGCTCGCCGGGACCAGGCGATGGGGACGCGCCGTTGCCAGACTCTCGCGGCGCCGATTTATGCTCGGCGACCGGTGGAGCGGCCGATGGCGATGAATTAGCGCCGTCCAGCGTGAGCAAGATTTCGCCGACTTTAACCTTCGTCCCCTTTTGCACGTGAATCTTGGTGACGCGGCCGGCGTGCGGGCACGGCAGCTCGACGACGGCCTTGCCGGTCTCCACTTCGAATACGCCTTGTTCGGCTTGAATGGTGTCGCCTTCGCGCACGAGCACATTGACGATGTCACCCGAGTCGACATTTTCGCCCAGGTCGGGAAGTTTGAACTCGATGGCCATGATGAAAGTTAGCGGTAGGCGGAGAGCAGGGGGGCAGTTAAGCGGATCTACGCTCGAATAGGATCAATCTTTTCGGGGTTCACACCCAGGTCGTTCACTGCTTGAGCCACCACGCCACGATCGAGCTGATCGCGTTTGGAGAGCTGATAAAGCGCCGCGATGGTCACGCATTCGGCATCGACTTCGAAGTGCCGGCGCAGCGGCTGGCGAATTTCGCTGCGGCCGAAGCCGTCGGTACCCAGAGCGTACAGGCCGCCGGGCACGTATGGACTCACCTGCTCTGTCACCGCCCGCACGTAGTCGCTGGCCGCGATGAACGGTCCGGTTTGACCTTCCAGCACTTTGCTGATGTACGGCACGCGCGGTGGCAGCGTGGGGTGAAACATGTTCCAACGGTCGCACGCATGGGCGTCGCGGCGCAGTTCGGTGTAGCTGGTGACGCTCCATGCCTTGCTGGAGATATTGTATTTTTCGGCGAGGATCTCCTGGGCCCGCAATACTTCCCGCAAGATGGCCCCCGAGCCGAAAAGCTGCACTTGCGTGGGGCCGGCCTGCCGCTGGCGGAAGGGATAAATGCCGCGAATGATGCCTTCCTCGCTGCCTGCCGGCATGGGCGGATGTTGGTAGTTCTCGTTGCTGACGGTGATGTAATAAATGCCGTCTTCCCCCTGCTCGTAGAGCTTTTTCATGCCATCGACGACGATCACGGTGATCTCGTGGCCGAAGGCGGGGTCGTAGGAACGCACGGTGGGAAAGGCGATGGCGTTCAAGTGGCTGTGGCCGT
>SXHT01000028.1 GCA_005773095.1 Planctomycetaceae bacterium | reverse complement strand
TGTGGCCCACATGATTCAAATACTCGACGAGGCGCTGCGAGCCAAGATAGAAAGTCACCCAACTGTCGAGACTGCGCTTGCTGTATTGATCCATTGACTCCGGCGCCGAGAAGTTCTCGACAAATAGCGGGCGATCAAGATACCCTGCGTACAAGCGGCCTCTCGGCGCGAGCTCGGGGTCCGGAGAAACCCGCCCAGCGCTTAGCGCCCTTGGCAAGTGACCGGATGATTTTTGCGCCAAACCCAGCATTCCAAACTGCACCGGCGGCGCCAGGCTCAACACGCGCATTTTGCCAAACACGGCGGGTGCGTCGTCGCTGCGGTTGGTGACCAATAGCAACGGAGACCTGGTCCGTGGCCAGAAGATCAGCCGGTGCTTGAGTATTACGGGCGGTTCGTCGGCCTGTTCGTCGACGACGTACACTCCCGAGTCGAGACCGATCGGCATGACCGCTCCCGCCGCGTTCGGCTCGACGATGCTGATGCCCAGAGCCTGCGGCACGTCGCTCGGATATTCCAATTCCAAGATGTGCGGCTGACCAGGTTCGCTGATCGGCAAGGGATAGGACTCCCAGGCGACGTTGTCCGCTGCCTCCTCGGCCGGCTTCGCGCGCGCGGATTTTCCAAGTTGAATCATCGGCCCCAGTGTGGGATGCTCCCAGCGGGCAGCCTCTCCCGACCCAAGCGGGCCGCGGCGCTGACTGGGTAGCAGTGGCAGATTGGCCACGCGATCGAACCAGCGCGGATTCGCCGGATCGATTTCCAGGACTTTTGTCATTGCCGCGTCGGCCGATGCCGGCGTGGCCGGTTGCCCGGCGTCTATGACAACGAACTGCACCTTGCGTTCGGCGAGCGGCTTCTTCCATGGCAGGCGCTCCATCAATCGCGTGTCGATCACTGCAATCGAAAGATCGTACACGCCCTGCGTCTCTGGAAGTTGTACTTCCAGGGCTTTAGCTTCGGTGCCGCTATTGTTGTCGGGCGTGATGGCGTCAAATTCTTTCGACCACAGCCGGTCTTTAGGCACGGGCCCGTCGAGATGCACGGGCACAAGCTGTGCTTTGACACGAATCGGTGTCCCCGCCGGCAGCCCGAGCAAGTGCGGCTGGATACTCAGTTGAAAAACGTCGCGCGGCGCGAAGACCAGGTTGTCTCGCTCGAACTGCACCCGCAGGCGGTCGCCCGGCGATCGCATCACCACCAGCCGGTTCTTCGTCGAGTCGAGCTGTGTCTTGTGCGAATCGCTGATCAGGTCCTGAAGCGCCAGCTCCAACGACGTGTTAGGCGCCTCGGCAGGACGAATTTGCTTTTTCTCTCCTGCCGCGGGCTGCAAGTTCACCGCGTTGGAGGAGAGGCTTGGGGTGAGCGGGTTGTCTTCAGGTTGAGGCTCGTCGACGGCTTCCAACTCGATCGTCAGTCGAGCGTTGAGGTCCGCGGTAACGAGTACGTCGAGACCATCGTAAGCGCGCGGAGCACGCTGCCGGATGGCGACCGTGCGTCCGTCGCCGTCGGATTCAAGCCAAATCGTGCCTGGCTCGTCGGCTTCGATTCCCAACGGCCTCACTTCGCTCAAGCTGCCGTTGCTCAAGCGAACCACGCCGCGCCATGTGCGTTCCGCCCCGCCACCCCAAGCAATGCGCAGCCGGAGCGTCGACTCGGACGCGCTAGCGACCGTCGCGCACCACAGAATCACCGCGAGAGCAACTGAGCGACCCAACCATCCTGGTCTGAGATTCGCAGCGCACCGGCAGTGATACCTGAGCGGACTTCCTTGTCCGATCATCGGTTCACAATGGGGGTTAGATTCTTTGCGAAGGGATTTCTGCCCAATGGCAGGGGGCGAGATTATAGGGAGAGCTCCAAATCCCGGCTACGGCGGGTTCGCCCGCATCTAACCGTGCATGGGCCGGGAATTGGCTCATTATTCCCGGCAAATAACCGTTCACGGACCGGGGACAGGCTCATTTTCCCGGCAAATTTGAAAGAGGCGTGATTTCCCCCCAGGGCCAATCAGTGGTTAACATTCGGCAATTTGGTGGGGCCGGCTTTGCCGGCCGTGGATCGGAAAGTCGCGCGAATCCGGCCGGCACAGCCGGCCCTACTGCGGATAACTGATTGGCCCAAACCTCCTCTCAATTGCGGCTCAGTCCATCAGATGGTATTTTCATACCGCACCACACATCGCGATCGTGCCCTTTGAAGCCGTCTTAAGATCTCGTCGGACTTGTCCACGGCGATTTCGTTTGCGCTCGGGCATTTTCAGGTGGTTTCTTTCAGCGGAGACCCGCCATGTTGACGCCGCAACAACTCGAACACTACCGCCGCGAAGGCTACGTCGTCTATCCCGCTTTTCTCTCACCGGACGAAGTGTCGGCGCTGCGCGTTGGCATGGGTGCCATCACCGCCGGCAGCACCCTGGCCAGCCATGACAAGACGCGTCTGGAAATGGAGCCTAATCAGGCGCCCGATGGCAATCTGGTGCGGCGCCTCTATGAGCCGTGCACCTACTACGAGCGCTTTCGCGCCCTCTCCGATTCGGGGCGGCTGTTGGACTGTGTCGAGCAGTTGGTCGGCCCCGACATCATCTTTCACTACAGCAAGATCAACATGAAGCCGGCCGGTATCGGCTCGCCGGTCGAGTGGCACCAGGATCTCTCGTATTATCCGCTCACCAACCGCGATTCGGTCTCCATTCTCTTCTACCTCGACGATGCCACCATTGCCAATGGCTGTCTGCAGGTGCTGCCGCGCCGGCACGAAGGCCCGCTGCTGTGCCACTCCTCCGAAGGGTTTTTTCGCGGCAAGATCACCGAAACGGTCGATACCAAACACGCGGTGCCCTTGGAGGGCAGGGCCGGCACGGTCATCTTCATGCATTGCATGACGCCGCACGCCTCGGTGACCAATACTTCGCCCCAGCCGCGGCGCACACTCATCCTCAGCTACCGCGCCGCGGATGCGTATCTGCTCTACTATGGGGTGATGAGCAGCACGGGGGACAACCACACCCGCCTCGTGCGCGGCAAGCCTTTGGCCAACGCGCGCTTCACCATGCGCGAATTTCCCGTGCCGCGCTACGAAAGCAAAAGCGCCTCGCTCTACGACTTGCAAGAGCGAAGCCGCGCTGCGGAGCAGAAGTGACCATGTTCCCGATAGCTGCCTCGGCGCCGTTTTCGTTGCCGCCGACCTGGGCGGTCTGGGAGCGGCAGCTCTTCGACCTGCCGGACCGCTCGGCCAATCCCTGTTTGGTAGCCGTTCACGGGCCAAGAGAGGGGGACGGGCACATTTTCCCGGGAAACACGTAGGCCAACCTCCTGACAGAACGATGCAGCTCTCCTGAATTCGCCGGGAAAATGAGCCAGTCCCCGGCCCGTGAAGGGTTACCCTATTTGGACAAGTACGCCCATCCCAATGGCTACCTCATCTGGGGCGATCGTTTGGACGGCAGCCCCGACGAACCTTCGTAGGTAGTAGGCACAGTCCCTGTGCCGTCCGCCGGAACGCAGCAGTCTTGAAGCACGATTACGGCACTCGGAGAGTGCCTGCTACCGCTTCATGGGTTCTCCCATCCCTCGGATCGGATCGGGCTGTCGCCAGGGTGGTGGGCAGATCGCGTCCAGCTTGGGCAGGTGATCCGGTGGAATCACGACGTTCGCGGCAGCGACGGCGTCTTGAATCTGTTCCAACCGTTTGACACCGACGATCAACGAACTCATCGCCGGCTGGGCAAGCGTCCAGGCAAGCGAGTACTGTGCCATCGGCACGTTGGCTTCGGCCGCCCTAGCCGTGACCGCTTCCAACCGGTCGAAGAGTGCGTCGTCTTGTTTCCAAATCCAATCAGGTTTTTCCGCGGCGCGTGAGTCGGTCGGCGGCGGCTGGCCGCGGCGGTACTTCCCCGTGAGCAGGCCGCCTTGCAGAGATTGGTACGGCGTGACGCCGATGCCATGCTGCTGGCAAAACGTCAGATCGTTATGCAGCTCACGCCGGAGCAGGCTGTAGGGAATCTGCGAACTGACCGCGCGCGGCAAGACGTTTCGGTCCGCGATCCACAGCATCTCGCACAACTGCCACGCCGAGTGATTCGACGCGCCGAAGTAGCGGATTTTTCCCTGCCGCACGGCGGTGTCGATCGCGCGAAGCGTCACCTCCAACGGTACGCACTTGTCGGGCCAATGAATGATGTAAAGATCGATGACGTCGCTCTGCAGCCGCTTCAAGCTGCGGTCGAGTTCCCGCAGGATATGCACGGCAGACAAGCCACGATCCTGGGGCCCAGGGCCGACGGGGGCAGAAACTTTGGTCGCCAGGATCACGCGGTCCCGGCGATCCCGCAGCGCCTTGCCGACGATCTCCTCGGCAATGCCGCCGGGGCTGCCAAGATAGCGCGCGTAGCCTTCGTAGACATTGGCCGTGTCGATGAAGTTGATGCCCAGGTCAATCGCCGCGTGTGTGAGGCGAATCGCGTCCGCTTCAGCGACGGGACTGCCAAACGTCATCGTGCCCAGGCAAACGGGCGAGACCAACAGACCGCTGGAACCTAAGGGGCGAAGCTGCATGGTATTCCTTTGTATTAGGCACACTCCGTGTGCCGTCACGTGTCGTCGCATGCCGTCAAGAGGACCGTGCGATTGTTTTATTCGTTTGTTGGATCGCTGTAAAGTTAAAGAAGGCGGCGGCAGACGGCACACGGAATGTGCCTACTACAATGGCGCCTCCCAGCCCTGCCGGGGCTCGACGTGGCCGTGCAGAAGATCTCGTCGGCACGCAGGGCCTCGTAACGGCCAAGATTGGTTTCGCGCACCGAGATGCCACGCCCGGGCCAGCTCGATCGTCATTGCGCGGCTGACGCCCAACAGGTAACCGTTCACGGGCCAAGAGAGGGAGGGACATTTTCCCGGGAAATACGTTGGAGCAACCACCCCACAGGACGACACGCCTTGCTTGAATTCGCCGGGAAGATGAGCCAGTCCCCGGCCCATGGTCGGTTCCTGCAAACGAAATGCAGATCTCAGGCAGGAATGACCAGGTCGGCACGTTCGCGGCAGCCGTCCTCGAGAATATCGAGTGCATTGAGTCGATCGTTGGACATCGCACGCTCCCAGGCTTTCTCGGCCGTGGGTTCCAGTCCGCAGGCAAGATGCCGCATCGCAACGCGCTCCATCGCGATCTCCAACTTGCAGTCGATAAAAATCCTCAGATCGAAGAGCTTCTCGAGCTGCCAATCTCGCATCAACAAATACAGGCCTTCGACGATCACCAGCGGCGTCGCGGGTGTGACTTGAATGGCGTCTGCACGCGGGTCCTGTTCTGCGTGGTCGAAAGCGGGAAATGTGCCTCGGCGCGTCTGCCGCAATTGCATCAGGTCCGCGCGAAGTTCAGCGTTGGCGAACGTATGGCGAGCGCCACGGCGGCGCAGCGAGCCTGCATCGAGTTGGCTCTTGCGCAGGTGATACCCATCCATTGGCAGGACCACCGCACCGAGCAGACTCGCTCGCAGCGGTTCGCAAAGCGTGGACTTGCCCGAGCCTGGGATGCCGGAGATGGCGACCAGGTAGGCGTCGGGGCGATTGCGCAGAGCGCTCCGAACTGTCTCAGCGGCAGAAGAGACTTCGTCGAGCGATGGACTTCGTTGCATCACGAGGGCGGGTCACACATTCAATGCCGAATGCTGCAATGACTGAGGCAGCGGTCCCGACCATCGTAGGGGACACGCCGAAAACTCAACCGCTTGGGCATGTTGCGGATTTTGGTGAGTGTATCAATTATACGACGCGTGGTGGGGCTCAACCATGGAGACTCGCCTGGAGGCCGTTGGCCTCCGGTCAGGACATGAGCGCCGCGTGTGGCGAGAGCTATGCTTTTTCGGTGAGCTCTACCCATTCCACGACTGATGCCGCGCCGCAGACCGATTCACTGGCCGCGAGCGTGATGATCCTGCTCGTGCTGACCGTGGCGCAGCGCGTGGTGGGATTGGTGCGCAGCGTGCTTTTTTGCCGCTGGCTCGATGCCGACCAACTGGGCCAGTGGGATCTGGCATTCGGCTTCTTGATGTTGGCTGCACCGCTGGCCTTGCTGGGTATTCCCGGCAGCTTTGGGCGATACATCGAACATTACCGGCAGCGGGGTCAACTGCGAACTTTCCTGTGGCGAACCACCCTGCTCTGCGCGGCGGCCAGCGCTATTGCGGTGGTCGTTATGTTGCTGCGGCCGGACTGGTTCTCGTGTTTGATCTTTGGCCGCGGCGAGCACCTGGCCCTGGTGGTCGCCGTGGCGGCCACGCTGGCGGCAGTGATCGCCTTCAACTACCTGGTGACGCTGTTTACCGCGCTTCGCCGTTTTCGCGTGGTCTCGGCGATGCAGTTCCTCAATACGGTGCTGTTCGCTTTGATTGCACTGACACTGCTGGTCGCCTTTCCGCCGCGAGGCCTGAGCGTGATCATCGCATTCGGCGTGGCCAGTTCGCTGACGGCTATGTACGCCGCGTGGCGTTTGCGGCCTGTGTGGAGCGAGATTCCAAGGGATGGAACCGCGCTGGGCCACTCGACGCTATGGCGAAAGCTGCTGCCGTTCGCCTTCTGGTGGTGGATGATGAACTGGATTTCGAACGTGTTCGAGATCGTCGATCGGTTCATGATCGTCCACTACTCCGGCCTGAGCGACGCGGCGGCGCTCGACCTGGTCGGTCAGTACCACAGCGCTCGCGTGCTGCCCGTGCTATTTATCGGCGTGGCGGAACTGCTGGCGGGCCTGTTGACGCCGCACCTCTCGGTCGACTGGGAGGCAGGCCGCCGGGATCTGGTCTCCAAACGACTCAACATGATCGTCAAGATCTTTGCCCTGGGATTGGTGGTGGCGTCGGCCGTGCTCTTGATCGTGGCGCCGGTGTTGTTCGGCACGGTTTTCAAGCACAAGTTCAATGGCGGTTTGGAAGTCCTGCCTTGGGTGCTGGCGGCGTGCATCTGGGTAAGCATGAGCTCGCTGATGAACAACTACCTGCTGTGTGCCGAGAAGTCGCATCACCTGAGTCTTTCGCTGGGAACCGGATTAGGGCTGAACATCGTGCTTAACCTGGTCCTCTTACCCTGGATGGGTTTGCAAGGCGTCGCCATTGCGTCGGCGGCAGCCAAGGTGGCATCCCTTGGCCTATTGCTATGGATCGCGGGCAAGTACGACTGGCAAACCGATCGTGGGCTGCTGCTGGTGGCCCTGCTCCCCTTGCTGTTGCCGTTGGGGCCGTGGATCACACTAGGTATCGCTGCGCTGGCCGTAGCCGGCCAGTTGCCTACTCTGTCCTTCCTGCGGCCGGAAGAAAGTAGGGTGGTCATCGATCACCTTCGAAAAGTGCTCCGCCACCTGCGATCGCGATTGGTGCAGCGTCAATCGGCCAGCGGCTAGCCGGCGCAGGGCCAATCAGTGTTTTACATTCGGCAACCTGGTAGGGCCGGCTTTGCCGGCCGTGGATGGGAAAGTCACGCGAATCCGGCCGGCACAGCCGGCCCTACCGCGGATAACTGATTGCCCCTGCACTCTCCGCCACGGCCGATCAGTTCTTGAGCTGTCACGTAGAAGGGCACGGCCAATCAGTGCCTTACATGCGGCAACCTGGTAGGGCCGGCTTTGCCGGCCGTGGACGGGAAAGTCACGCGAATCCGGCCGGCACAGCCGGCCCTACCGCGGATAACTGATTGCCCCTGCACTCTCCGCCACGGCCGATCAGTTCTTGAGCTGTCACGTAGAAGGGCACGGCCAAT
>SXHT01000233.1 GCA_005773095.1 Planctomycetaceae bacterium | reverse complement strand
TAGGTCGCCACGGCCGATCCGTGTTTTACATTCGGCAACCTGGTAGGGCCGGCTTTGTCGGCCGTGGATGGGAAAGTCACGCGAATCCGGCCGGCACAGCCGGCCCTACAGCGGATAACGGATTGGCCCTGCCCTCCGGGGTGTTTGAGTTGACGAGGATTGGACGCGCCGTTACAAAGATGGATTCGCCAACACGCTTACACGGAGCCGAAAACCGTGGGTGGCATCAGCGATCGCAAGCAGGAGATCAAGCGTCGTCGGCATCGTCGTCAGAAGCTGGCCCATTGGAAGGTCAAGCTGAAGAAGGCCACGGCCAGTGAAAAGTCGCTGATCGTGCAAAAAATCCGCGCACTCACGCCGGGCGCCGAATTTGTCATCGAAAACTGGAACCTGCGGGAAAGCGACCGGTAGTCGCGTCGACGGTGCTCTTCATGGCACGCAATTTCGACGTCACTCTGCTAAGAGCTCTCGGAATATTCTTGGTCGGATTGGCCCTTGGAATCGGGGCCATGCTGGTGTTTCACTCCGGGCGCAACACCGACGCAACGGTGACCGACGTCCCAGAGGCTGCCTCGGATTCAGAGGCATCCCCCGCTGGTTCCGCCTTGCCGCGCAGACTTTCGCTCGTCGCCCTGGGTACGTTGGAGCCGCGAGACGGCATCGTGCAGATCAGCAGCGCTCTGACGGGTTACCAGATCAAGCAAGTTAACGTTCAGGACGGGCAGTTGGTCAAAGCAGGCGAGGTTTTGATTGAGCTGGATGCCTCACCCGCCACGGCCGAGCATGCGCTGGCGTTGTCGCGGCAGGCGGAAGCGGTTGAGCGGCAGACTTCGGAAATCGATCTGGCGAAAGAGCGTGTGGCCGCGGCGGAGTTGTCCGTCCAGCAATCCAGCGAAGGCCGCGAACTTGAGCTGGAAGCTCAGAAATCCCGTGTGTTGGTGGCGGCTGCCCGAAAAAAACAAGCGGAGCGAGACCTGGAACGTCTCACCGAATTGCACGCGCTGCCCGAAGCCTTGGCATCGGAACAGCAAGTGGAGCAGCAACAATTGATGGTGGAAGCGGCGGCCGCGGAGCAGGATGCGTCCGAGGCGGCGCTCAAGCGGCTCGAGCAATCGCTCAGGTTTCAAGAGCAGACGGCTGCCGCCGAATTACGCGCGGCCCGGCAATCGCGCGCCTTGGCGGAAAAAGGAACGGGTCTGGAATCGCTCGCTCGGCAGGTGGAAATTGCCAGGCTCAAGCTCCAGCAAACCAAGATCATGGCGCCCGCTGCGGGTGTGATTCTCAGCGTCCATGCGCACCCGGGGGAAGTCATTCCACAGCGGCCGCTCGTCCAGATGGCCGATCTGGACCATCTTGTCTGCGTCGCCGAGGTCGAGGCGGGGGATGTGCCGTACCTGCAGCCCCATCAAAAGGCCACGGTTCGATGCCGCGCGTTTCAGGGTTCTATCCTGGATGGAACCGTCGATCGCGTCGGCAGCCAGATTACGCAAGCCGGCTTGCGTCCAGTCGATCCTCGCCAGCCGGTTGACCGCGATGTCACGAAGGTTGTAGTGCTGATCGATTCCACCAAAGCGGCTCGACTGATCAATGCACTTGGAAGAGATCGCCGCGCGGCCCTGGTGGGCTTGCAGGTGGAGGTTACGTTTCCGCTGGCAAAGTGAACTGGCACGTAACGCGAACGACATGGCAACCAACCTGGCCTGGCACAATCTGGTGCACAACAAAGTGAAGTCCGGCGTGGCGATCACCGGCGTCGTGTTTGCCATCGTGTTGATGTTCATGCAGCTTGGCTTTCTCGAAGCCGTGAAGGCCAGCGCCACGCTGATCTACGATGAGCTGGACTTCGAGATCTGCATTCGCTCGAAGGATTATCTGAACCTCGCCGATCCTCGCACGTTTCCACGGCAGCGTTTGAGTCAGGCGGCTGCCGTACCCGGCGTGAAACACGCCGCATTCCTTTCCGTGGGCACGGGCGCATGGCGAAATCCAGAGACGGGCAATCGCCTCGCCATTTTGTGTTTGGGAGTGCCGGAGGAAGTGCCGATATTTCGTAGCGCACAACTACAAAGTCGCGTGGACGAACTGCTCCGCCGGCCAGATTCACTGTTGATCGATACAAAAACACGCCGTGAATACGGACCGCGCGACGGCCGGCACTTCGGTCCACAAGATCATGGCGCTAGCGTTGAAATCAATGAAACCGCGGTAATCATCGCAGGTGATTATACCTGCGGCACGGGATTGTCGTGCGGTGGCGCGGCAATCATGCGCCAGCGCGGTCTGCAACAGATCATGCCGGGCTTAACGCGCGACCAGGTCAGTTTAGGCCTGATTCAACTCGACCCCCATGCCGACGCGCAGCTAGTGGTTGATCAATTGCGCCGCGTGTTGAGCGACGATGTTGACGTCCTGACTCGGCCCGACGCCGTGGGCGGCGAGGTTCGGTTTTGGGTTTACGACACAAACTACGGCCTGATCTTTCAGTTGGGTGTGGTGGTCTCGCTGATTGTGGGCACGGCCATTGTTTACCAGGTGCTCGTGAGCGACGTGGCCAGCCTGCTGCCCGAGTATGCTACGCTAAAAGCGATGGGGTACCACAACCGCTATCTCACGGGTGTGATCTTGCAGCAATCGCTGGCGCTGGCCGTGATCGGTTTTGCCTGGGGATGGTTGCTCTCGCACGGCCTTTACGCCTTGACGACCGCGGGCACTCAGATTCCCATTCGAATGACGTGGACCAACCTGACGCTGGTCTTTGGATTGTCAGTCGCGATGTGTGCTGGTTCCGGCCTGGGCGCCGTGCGCAAAGCGCTTCAAGCCGAACCGGCGGATTTGTTTTGAGGTAACCGTTCACGGACCAGGAAAGGGGGACAGGCACATTTTCCCGGGAACCACGTTGGACAACCACCCGGCAGCAGGACACGCCTCTTTCAAATTCGCCGGGAAAATGAGCCAGTCCCCGGCCCGTGAACGGTTACGTTGTGAAGTTTGCGAAATCGTCCTCACGCTTCGCGTTGAGGATTGTGGCGAACGTGGAGAAGTTGGTGGCGCGGGTGGAAAGGAGCGCGCAGGCGATTTGTGAAGAGCGGTGCCACACGCTGTAATCTCTCCCCCTAACCCTGAACCATCGCTTCGATGCCCGCACAAACGCCACTCGCCTGGAAGAACCTGACGCAGGACCCCCGCCGGCTGGCGGCGGCTGTCTCGGGCGTGGGCTTTGCGGTCTTATTGATCTTTATTGAACTCGGTTTCATGAATGCGCTGCTGGCAAGCACGGTGCAAATTCTGCGCAGGCTCAACGGCCAACTCGTGATTGTCAGCGCGGCAAAGTACGCTCTACCCGCGCGAGACCCGTTCGACGTCCGGCGAGTCAGCCAATCGCAGGGCGTTCCTGGCGTCAAGGCCGTGTATCCCGTTTACATCGATACCTTGGCCGTGCTGCGGGAGCGCGGCGCGCGCGGTTACCCGATTCGCGTCATCGCGTTTGACTTGGACGCCGACGTCGTTCAGCTTGACGCTGGGGCGCAGGTCCTGTCGAAATTACGCGCACCCGGCAGATCGCTGTCCGACGTGGCGAACCGGCGCAAGTATCACATTCCCCGGCAGGATGCTGGGCTGGCCGACTACGATGCCGAACTGTGCGGCCGAGAAATCCATCTTGTCGGGCAATTTCACCTCGGGATCGATTTTGTCAACGACGGCAATCTGGCGATGTCCTCCGCGAACTTTGCCAACTATTTTCCGAACCGCGTGCCAGGTCGCGACCCGCTCAGCATGGCGGACCTGGCCGTTGTCCAATTGCATGAGAATGCCGATCCCAGGGTTGTGAAGCAAGCCTTGCGGGACTCCCTTGGCGCCGACGTCGACGTGTTCAGCAAGGACGAGCTGATCCAGCGCGAGATGACGTTTTGGCGCACGAGCGTTCCGGTCGGCTATATTTTTCTCGTGGGCGTTTACATGGGGTTTGTGGTCGGCGTGATCATCTGCTACCAAATCATCTACTCCGACGTCGCCGATCACATGCGCGAGTTCGCCACGCTCAAAGCGATGGGATATACCAACCCATACTTTATCAAGCTGCTGCTGAGCCAGGCATTGTATCTGTCCCTGATGGGCTTCGTGCCTGGCGCGGCTTCGAGCTACCTTTGCTACAAGGCGATGTCGTCGATGACGGGGCTGACGATGGAATTATCGGCGGTTGTGGCGTTTTCGGTGCTGTTGGTGACGATACTGATGTGCATTGTCTCGGGTTGTCTGGCCGTGCGGAAGTTGCTTGCGCTCGATCCGGCGGAACTTTTTTGAGTCGACGCACGATGCTCAACATCGCAAAAAAATCGTTTGATTCCGACAATCGCGCCACCAAGACTTCGCTCTGGAGTCAGGCCGGCGAGCCGCGCGTCCGAACGGTCCGTATTCGCGACTTGCAGCATTATTACGGCGATGGGGAGCTTCGCAAGCAAGTGCTTTTCAGCAACGATCTCGACGCTTACGAAGGAGAGATTGTGATCATGACCGGGCCGTCCGGATCCGGAAAGACCACCTTGCTAACGCTGATTGGCACACTGCGCACTGTCCAGGAAGGCAGCCTGAGTGTGCTTGGCAGGGAATTGCGCGGCGCACCGCCGCGCGAGCTTGTGGCCACGCGGCAACGACTGGGCTTCATTTTTCAGGCGCATAACCTTTTTGGATCGCTGACGGCCATGCAGAACGTCAGCATGGGGATGGAGTTGTTTTCCTTCACGCGCAAGGAGATCAAGCAGCGTACAAGCGCGCTGCTCTCGCGGCTGGGGCTCGGGCATCGCTTGAATTAC
>SXHT01000232.1 GCA_005773095.1 Planctomycetaceae bacterium | reverse complement strand
GTGCGTCGCCGCGACGAGCTGCGTCGGCCGCTTCGGCTGTTGCTTCGGTGGCAGGCGCTGCGGCGGACAACGTCTGGCGAATTTCTTCGACGATACTGGCCTCGGCATGCGGACCATACTCCACGCGCCGATCGCAGCCAACGGCACTAAACGCCAATGCGATGAACAAAATTGCACACGCAATACGGTTTAAGTTTATGGCCTGCATACACTCGGAGCCCCGTAAGGGGGATTGAAGAACTGTTGTAACCGTTCACGGGCGGGGGACTGGCTCATTTTCCCGGCGAATTCGCGAGAGGTGCATCGTTCTGTCAGGAAGTTGTCCGACATGGTTCCCGGAAAAATGTGCCTGCCCCCCTCTCCTGGCCAAATCTCAGTCGCCCCTTACGGGGTTTCGATCATTGACTTTGTTATCCACGGGCTTGCGCCCGTGCCTGCCCTCAGGTGCCCCAGGGGGCTTTGAGGACTGATCCACTTATTTGTTCAGCGCCGCGAGCGGTACCTTGATTTCGCCAAGGTCGTTTTCGCCCGGCTTGATGGTCATTTTGAAGCGGCCTTTGGCGTCGGCTTTGCCCCCCTTGAACGTAAGATTCTTCAGGTTGCCGCTGCTTTCATGCCACAACTGGAACTCCAACTCTTTGCCCGCGGGAAGGTCCTTAATCGTAAACGCCCCGTTCTTGCCGCTGACCGTTCCGTAGGGATCCTTGCGAATCAAAATCCACCCCCCCATCCAGCTATGAATGTTGCAGCCGACCTTCGTCGGCAGCGTTTCTTCGTCGGTAAACTCAACCGGCACAGCGCCCCCCGCGGGAATGATCGGGTTGACCGGCTTATTTTTAAAAGGCTGGATGTTGCTATTGTGTCCGAACGGATCCGAATTGGTCACGGAGAGCGTTTGCCCAACGCGACACACCAGGCAATGGGGCTCGAAGCGGCACTCTTTGTTGTCGAGCACGATCGTGGCCTTTTCGCTTTCCTTATAGCTCGGGGCAATGGCCGGCTTCTTCGTGCGCAGATAAACGAACACATTGGCCAATTCTCCCTTCTCTCCCGCAGTGACCCTTTCATCAACCACGGTGTGCTTCGCGCAGCCGGCATCCGCCTTGGCCGCGGCCAATGGTGCGGGTGCGGGAGGCTTGTCCGAAAGCACGAACTTTCCGGTCAACGTGCCCCATTCTTCGGCGGTTGCGAAACCGCTGGCGATGGAGCCAACCGCGATGGCGGCGACAATACTACTCTTCATCAATCGGTGGAACATGTTACTTCTCCTGGGGCTCTCCGTCGGCAGAGTCCTTCTCCGCGGAGGGGTCAGTGGGATCGCCGGAATCCTTCGGCGCGAGGGTCGAGGCGGGATCACTCTCGGTTGGCATGTCGATCCTGGGTGATTCCATTTTACCCGTGTCAGCGCCCGGCGGGGGAGCCTTGGGTTCACCGCAGCCAAACAGCATGACAAGTAGACTGGCCAGTACGATGCGTTTCATGTTCGGTCGCCTTTCCGCCGGGCGAGCGTTGCTCGCCGGCTAAAATTTTCATCACTTTTCCGTCGCCGCGGAGTCGGCCGCCGGCGCCGGCTTGACCAGCGGCTGGATCGAAGTCTTGCTTTCCATGAACCGGTCCCAATTCAACAGCAAATCCACGACCGCATCGAGTTGCTCGACGCTGTCGCCCTTGTACAGCGACTGGCTCACCGGCATGTTGTACGGAATGTTCACCGGCATCGCGGTGTACGGCAAGCGACTCTTGGGGTTGGCAATCCATTCCCGCAAAAACTCGGGACGCATACGTTCATAGACCCTCGCCAACTGCGGCCCCTTCGCGCGATCGCTGTTCTGCGGCACGAAATCTCCCACCAGATGGCATTTGACGCAGTAGCTGTTGTCGGTCACGATCTTCAGCGCGTCGGTCAGCCGGTGCGGATGCCGTTCTTCGGCCGCCGCCAGGTGGCTCTCACTGGTCCGTGGATCGTAGTTGTACGGATAGTCCGCCTTCTCCACGGCCGCAAAATAGTTGACCAGCTTCGTGGCTTCCTCGCTTGACATGTTGAACTTCGGCATCCGCAACACGGTCGCCGGCCGGATGGGGTACGGGTCCAGCAGGAACGAGTGCAACCAATTCGACTGCACCTTGCGGCCTTCGTGCACCAGGGGCGGCGGCAGATAGGCCCAGGTCTCGTCGGCCTTGGCGTTGGGATTGATGGCTTTTTCCGCCGCAAAGACGGCCGGCATAATCAACCGCGGCAAGTACCCCCCTACGGCCGCAAATTGTTGCTCGATCACCTGTTCGGGCACGAGCAGGTTTTGCACGCCCGGCGGCCACACCCGGCCGTTGATCACCGCTTTTTCCCACAACACAAACGCGTAACTACCGGGAGTGGCCGTGTCGTCGGGTTCAATCGGGGCACCATCTTCGTCGTAGCGGATGGGCTTGCCGGTTTCCTCCCCCATGATCGGCATGCCGGTAATATTCGCATGCCGCAGGCCGCGCATGTCCTTGGTCAACGACCTGGCGATTTCCTCATCGCTGGCGTGCGCCATCAAAAAGCTATAGTCACTTTGCTCCGCGGGATCGCTAATCGCCTCGGGTGCGAAGGCAAGCTTCCACTGATCCATCTGCAGCGTGTGGCAACCGCCGCAGTTGTACTTTTCCAGCACCGTCTTCCCCTCGGTGATGGCTTCCTGCCGCGCGGTCGCGCGGTACACGTATTGCTCTGCCGGCGGCTCGGAAACAAGCCCCAATACAAACGTAATGATCGCCTGCCGCTGCGGTTCGGTCAGCACCGTAAACCTGGGCATTCGCAGCCGCTCGTTGTAACCCTTGTTCGCAACCTTCTTGTAGTCGTAGCTGCGCGGCTCGCGCAGCTTCTGCCAGATGAACCCTTCACGTTCGTGGCCGAAAAGCTTCTCCAGGTAGTAGCCCTCGTCGGCCGGCATATCAATAAACTTGTGCTGCCTGGCTTCGTGCGCTTCCGCCTCCGACTCGGGCATTTCGGCCTCGCGGGCACCGTGAGCATGCGAGAGGTACGTCATGATCTGCTCGAAGGCAAGCTTGTCGGCCCCCTTGCGGCCCCAGTCTGCCAGCCCCGTGCCAATGGGTTTGGCATCTTCGAACCCAGGAATATCGTGGCAGCCCGAGCAGCCATACTTGGCAATTGCACGGCGGCCCACATAAGTCAATTGCTTTTCCACGCTGGATTCGCCGATCAGCTCAACCGCGTCACCGCTTATTTCGCTCGCACGTTCGGCGGGAATGCCCTCCTTCAAAAATTTCCTGGCCTGCTTTCTGGTGAAGGTCGCTTGCAGATTCTCCAAAGCAAGGTCGTAGAGCGCCCGCGATTCCTCCTTGGAGAGGTCCGCAGGAGGAATGTTCTCGGGCTGCCAATGAGCGCCGGAAGCCAACAAGAACGCCGTGATATCGGCTGCCGGATCGATCAGTTTTCCGTCGGCGTCCTTGATCGGGTCGAGAATGAGATTGGGCATCAACGTGCGTGGGTGATACAGGTTCGGATTGCGCAACCAGGTGTAGAGCCAGACCTTGCCGTTCTCGGTTCGCGCGAGCTTGCCCCCCAGGTTCGACAGGTTGGGCCCTTGCGTCATCTGCGCTTGCGGAAAATCAGCATGCTTGTGGCATGCCAGGCAGCCGCGCGTTTCGAACAAACTCTTGCCGCGCTGCACCGACGGGTCTTCCGTGTCGTCCGGTTGCGCAAGGTATTGGAAGGGCTGGCTCTTACCCGTCAGATAGGCACGAATGCCACGGATTTCGATCGCCTCAAAGTGCTGCGTTTCCTCCTTGGTCTCCAGCTCTAAATGGTCGTGCAACCCAAAGAACTGGGGCATCTTGCTGTCGGGTCGGAAGTCGGTCGGCTTGCGGAGCCAGGAGTACAGCCAGGCGTCATCCACCTTGGAAGCCAGGTGGCGCAAGCTCGGACCAACCCTGCGAAGCTTGCCGGGCACTTCGACATCTTGCAGCACCTGCGCCATCTTGAGCGTGGTTTGATCGATTCGCGGCGGCTGTTCACTATCGGGCGAGGGCCTTGAACCCGCCGTCACCGAGTCGAATAGATTGCCTCGCGTCGAGGAGTCCGACGGATCATGAACCAGCTTCACGGCCCAGCCTCGCTCTTCGTCATCGAGCCCCTTCATCGAAAGCAGCGCCTTGGCGGCGGCCGAGTAATTTGGCTCGGCACGAAGGTCAGGACCAAGCCTTCGGTCAGGGCCGTCGTAGCCGTTGACCTCGTGACAGCCAAAGCAGCCGACATCCTTTAACGTCTGGAAGCCATCCACCAGTTTCGGCGCTGGCGGCTCGGGAAACCGCTCGCTCGGCAGCAGCGACTCGACTTCGTGGTGGCACTTCAAGCAAGTGCTTTCCGCATGACGCGCCGGCGGCATCGGGAAAATCCAGTGATGGTTGTTGAACCACCCGTGCTTGCGTTTCCATTGCTCTTCCTGCGCCGGATCGTTTGGCGAGTGCGAGGCCCACTTGAACGCGGTGGCGCTCCCCTGCCCCTCATGACAGATCGTGCAGCCCACCTCCAGCATCTTGTGGGGGCTAAGCCCCCCCACAAACAAGTCCAGCCGCGGATGCGACGCAAACGGATTCGGCAAACCACGTTTGACGGTGAGCGGAATCGGCTGGCCCCACGTGGGCACTTCCAGCAGAAAGTTAATCGCCGATTCTCGATCGACCACGGGCGTGCCCCCGACCAGTTCGATCACATCGCCCACCTGCAGGCCCGACCTGGCGGCCAAACTTTCGGGCTGAACCACCTCGACCGAGGCTTCCTCGTCCTGCAGGAAATCGTGATCGATCATTGCCACGCCGTACATCTGCATGATCTTCTTTTCGAGCTTTTCCAGGTCGCTGAGCCGCTCGTCGTTTTCAAATTCGAACGTGGGCGGCTCCGACGGCGTTTGCAGATTGATGGATGCCAACTCCTGTTCGCGATAACCGGGATCGGTTGCCGCGCCAGGGGCGGTCTTGTCGATCGCCTGATGGCAGGTGATGCAGCGATCGAATCGAGGCACATCGCGGAAATTGTAGTTGATGGTCAACTTGGGGAGCCAAATCTGATCGGGTCGCGGCCCACCAAACGCATCGATGATCGGCATCGCCAGCGCTGCCCGCCAAAAACTGCGCCACGGCGTGCCGCCACGTTCCACAACGGCTTTTTCCAGCTGCGCGAGCACCTGCTTCTGCTCGTCAAGTTCCTTCTGCGCCAGAGCCTCCCCGGCCGTCATTTCATCGACGATCATTGCCAGGCCCTTGCGATGCGTCATCGCATCTTGTACGGCCTGAGTCAACCCGGCCAATTCCTCTTTCACCTTGGCGACGCGATCCAGGATTGGATTGAGTTCGTCCTTGGGAAGTGCGTTGCCGATCCCCAATTCGTATTCGCTACGAACCACGTCGAAATCAGCGGCCTTAAACTTCTTGGCCGAGAGCGCTGTGTCCTCGCGGAACCTGGCTTCCCGAATGATCGTGCGCAGCGCGTCCAGAAACGCTTGCCGAGCGGCCGGTCGATTGGCCTCGTCGGCGCTCTTCACCGCAGCGTACCTTGCGTCGAGCTTGCGAAAGTTGGGCGGCGACTCGTCGCGACGCTCGGCATCGACGGCCACGTTCGTCTTGAAGGCTTCGAACAAGTCCTTCTGCGGAACCTCTTGCTGCAAGGCAACGAGCGCGGCTTCGCGCTTTTTGAGCTCTGCGTTGTATTGCGGGTCGTTCCTTTGGGCACTGACCCGAGCCTTGGCGGTCCAGACCTCGGCATCGCGGAAGTCCCGCTGGGTGGACTTCCACTCGCGGTGGTGATCAGCGGCGAGCATCCAAATGGTGGTCACCAGCATCAGCACGCTGGAAACGCCAAAGACCACGTGCGTCCACTTGAGATCGCGCCAAGTTTGTTCGCTGGCAGGCATGAGTCGGCAGTCGGCAGTCAGCAGTCAGCCGCAGCCAGCCTCTTCGCTGACTGCCGGCCGCTGGCCGCTAAAAGTTCAGGAAGATTTCGGGAATGTAAATGATGTACTTCAAGTTAAACACCCAGCGGAGCACCATCTTGATGGGCAGTGACAACATGAACAGTAGCAAGTTGGCCATGATCATGTAGCGCATGAACCCCATTTTCAGGAAGAACGTGCGGAAAATCGTCGTGGCCATCAAGGGTGGTAACAGCAAAAAGTAGGCCAGCACCAGCACAATCCCCAACCACTCGCGATACAGCACGTAGCTCACCTCCCTCAAGACAGACGCGCCCGGCGGCGCTTTGGGCAACGCCTGGTGCATCACGTCGTTCCACCAGATCTGCGACAAGTCGACGTTGTTGAGCGCCAGCACCTTGTGCGGGTCCCAATATTCAAAGGGACCAAAAATGTTCCAGTTGGGCCCCCGCAAAAATGTCCCCAAAATGATCAGCGTGACCCACAGCTCCAAAAAGCCAAACTGAAACGTCAAATAAGCAAACTTCCGCTCCTCAATGGAATAGTAGCCGTTGCCACGCTTGTTGAAGTCGATGAACGGGATCGCCATCAAGCCAAAGATGATGAGGCTCGGCAGCACGACGCCGGCGTTCCACGGATCGTAGTAGACGAGCATTTCCTGTAGGCCCAGGAAGTACCACGGGGCCTTCGACGGGTTGGGAGTTTTCACGCTGCTGGCAGGCTCTTCCAGCGGGGCCTGCAAGCAAATCGCCCAGACCAGCAGAAACGCCGTCAGAGCCAGCATGCAAATCAGTTCCGTGTAAACCAGGTCCGGCCAAACGAGCACTTTCTCGTCATCAAGTTTTTCCGTGGGTGGCAACCCGCGCTTAATCCGCTCGTCGTTTTCAACCCCTTTCGCCGTCGCCAACCAGGTGAAAAAGCCGAGCAAAAATACCAGCCCCACGATCGGCACGTTATCGGGCTTCATCACGATGGCGCCAAAGTTGCTATCGGTCATCGAGAGGCCCATGAAGATCAGCGATAGATTCAACCCGATCCAAGCCACGACGGGATTCACAAAGAATTTGCGGAAGACAAACAGCACAACCAGCGCCACGGTCGTGCCCACGCTGTAGATCACCGGCCCGGTCAGCCAATTGATGTAGTCCTTGATCGGCTGGGCAAGTTCCGGCGGGCTGCCGCCCCAGGCAATGGCCGAGATACCGGTCATCGCAACGGCGACGGCGGTCCACACAAGCGCCGCCATGGGCCGGCTCTTCACGCGCCACATGGTGAACGCGTAAACGGCGTTCATCAGCGCGATCGCCAGGAAGTATCCGCCAAGGAACCCGGATACGTCGCGCAGGTAATCAGCGTGCGAGCCGTGCATGTTTGTGATCGATCAAAAGTTTCCGACAGTTTAACCTGGCCAGCGAGAAGGAATCAGGGATGAACGATGAAGCATGCGACAAAATCCTTCATCCTTCATCGATCATCACTTATCTCCTACAGCGGCCCACTAATTCCGCCGTCCTTGCGGACGCGCCAAAAGTGGATCGCCAACAGCAGCGCTACCACCAGTGGGATCGCGATGCAGTGCAAAATATAAAATCGATTCAACGTCTCTTCGCCGACGAAGCGCGCGCCGAGCAAACCAAAGCGCGCATCGCTGGCGTTCGTAATCATATCGATGCCGCCCACCGTGAGCAGTTGCTGTCCCGGACCTTCGTGACCAAGGATGGGGGTTGCCCGGGCCATGTTCGAACCGACGGTGATCGCCCAAATCGCTAACTGGTCCCACGGCAAGAGGTAGCCGGTGAACGACAGCAGCAGGGTCAGCAACAACAGGATCACGCCGACAACCCAATTAAATTCGCGGGGGGGCTTGTAGCTGCCGGTAAGAAACACGCGGTACATGTGCAGCCAGGTGGTAATCACCATGGCGTGCGCGCCCCAGCGGTGCAGCTCCCGCAAAATTCCCAGCGACAATACATCGCGCAGCGCAAGGATGTCATTGTAGGCCCACTCCAGCGTCGGCCGATAGTAGAACATCAACAGCACGCCGGTGACGGTTTCCACCAGAAACAAAAAGAACGTCACGCCCCCCATGCACCAGGTGTACGACAGGGCGATGCCCTGCTTCTTGATCGAGACCGGGTGCAGGTGCAGAAAGAAGTTGGTCAGCATCACCACGATGCGATTGCGGCGATCGGTCGGCATGGGATGCCGAAAGATACTCTTCCAAACTTGCGACTCACGGATGATTTCACCAAGCGACATATTCGTAGGACCGGCTGGGCCGGCCAAAACTGTTCCCGTTCGTGGGACCGGCTGGGCCGGCCAAAACTGTTCCCGTTCAACTCGCGGCCGGCACAGCCGGCCCTACACCGTCACAAACGACGCCGCATCGTTCCATTCCCCTTTTTCTTCGAGGAACAATTTGCTCTTATCGATTTCCAATTGCCCGTCGTCGGCCAGGCGAATGGCGTAGCGTTCCAGCGGGCGCGGCGCGGGGCCTTCGAAGTTGATTCCATCCTTGTAAAAACCGCTGCCGTGGCAGGGACATTTGAATTTCTGCTCGCCTTCGAGCCAG
>SXHT01000231.1 GCA_005773095.1 Planctomycetaceae bacterium | reverse complement strand
TCCGTCTCCACCCGATTCACGTACGCCCGCCAGTTGCGCGGTCGCGGCTCGGGCCAGTCGGCCAGCAAGACCCGCTCCTCGGGCTTGCCAAAAACGTAACGTCGCAGGCTGGTCCAGTGCCAGTTTTCCGCCTTGCGCACCCGATGGCACGACCGAGACCTATATTCTTTGCCGCAGCCGCGATCGCCGCCAAATAGAGCAGGCCATGCATACGCGGTTCGAGAAACGCATCGAGGAGGGGCTGGCGAAGATCGCCGCGGGTTGCGCCCATCGCCGGACGGACGTGGCGACGATCTCACGCCGTGTCGGGCGCTTGCTGGGACAGAACACGCGGGCTGCGGGGTTGTTCGACATCCAGGTTCGCGCCGCGGAAAACGGCGCCGCGCAGATCGAATGGAAGAAGGTCGAGAAATGGCGCGCGTGGGCAAAGCTCAGCGAAGGCTCGTACGTGCTGCGCAGCAACGTGACCGGCTGGAGCGACGAAGACCTGTGGCGGGCGTACATCCAGTTGACCGATGCCGAGGCCGCGTTCCGGATTCAAAAGAGCGACTTGTCGTTACGCCCCGTGTGGCATCAGAAAGAGGGCCGCGTGCTGGCCCACATCCTGGTCTGCTTCCTGGCCTACGTGCTCTGGAAGTTCCTGGGCCAACTCTGTGAGAAAGCGGGCCTCGGCAACGAGCCGCGGCGCGTGTTGGACGAGTTGAGCGAACTTCGCGCGATCGACGTCGTGATGCCCACGCGAGATGGCCAGGAAATCCGTACGCGCTTTAGGGACTCGCCTGCAAAAGATTATCAAGCGGGCGGGTCTAAAGCCCTGGCCGAAGCTATGGCAGAATCTTCGCAGCACGCGCGAGACGGAGCTTGCCGAGCAATTCCCGATGCACGTCGTTTGTGCTTGGATCGGCAGCAGCCAAGCCGCCGCCCAAAAGCACTATTTGCAATTGACCGATGATCGCTGCCAAATGGCGCTGCATATTCCGCTGCAGCAACCGGACATTTCGGAGCGCAACGCAATGGCAAACGGCAAGTGCTGCATTTCCCGCTGTTTCGCTCCAATGCGCTCTAATAAACACTCATACAATGAGCCCGGTGGGACTCGAACCCACGGCCTACGGATTAAAAGTCCGTTGCTCTACCGACTGAGCTACAGGCTCGAACGCCTTGTCTTACAGACGTTTTCGTGTTTTCTGCGGCACCGGCCTGGCGCGCTGAACACCCAATGGAACAACCGTTTTCTGCTGTTTGCGCAGAAAACAGTGGTGTTGACCAAAATGTCCAAGCATTTCGCCGTCCAAACGTATCGCCGCAGGCAATGAACACGCGCGGTAACCGCTCATCGTAACCGTTCACGGGCCAAGAGAGGAGGACAGGCACATTCTCCCGGGAACCACGTTGGACAACCTCCTGACCGAACGATGCACCTCTCGCGAATTCCCCGGGAAAATGAGCCAGTCCCCGGCCCGTGAACGGTTACCACGCACGAATGGCCAATTCTAGCGGAATAAAGCCCCGCTCGAAAGCCAGGCAAGCCCTATCCCGACTTTTCCCTCTTTCCCCGCGCGAACGGATTGTGGCACAGCTGATTGTAAAGGCTCATCGCGCATCACTCCATCGTGGCGGACTTCGAACAAGGTTCGGCCGGATTCGCTTTCGCTTCGGGTCTCGCAATCGTGGCAGCTTGGGCTTGCGCCATCAGACATGCATGCCTGCCGGACCCGGGTCGAAGACGCGGTTCATCAGCGGGGCTTGCATCGCGAAGTTTACGTGGACGCGGCTTCCCACTGCGTTCTGATACGCCAACACGTCGAAGTCCGTCGCTGCATCGTCAGCGATACAGCGGGCGCTTGAGTCGAGCGGTTTGATTTTCCAAAAGCCCGTGCGATAGCCGCGTACGACTGAACCAATCTCGCCCAGCCAACACTCGCGCGTCAGTTCCAATTCTACGGCTCGCGGAGGCTGCATTTCTGCCTCGATGCTGGCTTCAATGGGCAAAACGCCCGACATCGGAAGCTGCTGGCCGTTGGCCAGGCGGATCGATTGTCCAAGGTAGGCAAGGCCGCCACCCTCGGCATACAGTCGGCCACCGCTTTCGACGTGTTTTTTCAGAGCCGAAGCCAGACAGCAGTTTTCGGCAAGTGGGTGATAAAACTGCTCTGGATGGCCACATCCGAACAGGACCAGGCCAATATCAGGCGGCAGACGATCGTCACGCAGGGGTGAAAAGTCCATCACTTCGGCCCCCAATAATTCGAGCTGATCCATCGCATCGGGAAAGTAGCAATGAAAGGCGTCGTCATAGGCCATTGCCACGCGCAATGGGCGTTGCGAAGGAATTTCCGGCACGTCGGTCATTGATCGCCAGGAAGGTTCGCGGCTGGTGGCCAGCGCTTCGATCTTGGCAAGAACGTTGGAAGGGATGGCTTGTGCGCCAAGTGCTTCGCAAAGTGCTCGGGATGGCGCAGTGCCAATCGTCAGCCGGGCGACTTCGGCACGCAGGCGCGGAAGATCTTCGACAAACCCTAGCACCGGCACACCCCAGAGCGCCTCGAGACAGGTTTGCAGCCGGCAACGCTCAGAGCAGCATTGAGTGCCATCGATGAGCACCGCATCAACCTGGCTTGGACGATCGGGAAGTTGGCAATCGCGAAGCAGGCAGCCGTCGATGACGGCAATACTGGGCATGTCAAGCCATTCACACAACGTGGCCAGCTTACCGCCCATTTCTTCGGCATGGGAAAGAGCCGCATCAAAACGACCCTGAACCAAGGCGAAGTCGCTGCCCGAACAGCCGCGGTCGAACAGCAGCCGGCAGGCGGATGGCTCCAGCAGCCAGGTATCAAGATGCCGCGTGGCCTGTCCGGTAATGGCTGCCCCACCGTCGTGGGGAAAAAAACAGGCCCGAGCAGCGAAGCTTTGCACGCGCAGGCCCGCCTTTTCGAAAGCGGCCATCAGGGCCCAGGACACGAACGTTGCGTCCGCGCCCGGCTGCACCGTGCCAATCGCCGCCCGAGCCAACCGCTGCATGCGGCCACCTTCGTAAATCTCAGAGCTTTGCTTCCCGTGGGCAATTGTTCGGTGAAGGGGGCGAAACATCAAGCGGGGGAAGGGCAGAATTTCCGGGAAACCGCCGAAAATGTACGTTCGCTGCTCGGCCGCGAGGTGGGACCCGCGATCTGCAGGTCGCGGGGCGGAGCCGGGAATCGGGCTGCGCTCGATTTTCACGCTGTGTAACCGCTCAAGGGTCAAGAGAGGGGGACAGGCACATTTTCCCGGGAAGCACGTTGGACAACCTCCTGACAGAACCCTGCACCTCTGGCGAATTCGCCGGGAAAATGAGCCAGTCCCCGGCCCGTGCACGGTTACCACACTGTTTGAAGACAGAATCGCCGGCGTGACTTTCAACCGTTGGACGGAGGTTTCGAGGTCGCTGGTAGCGACTTTGCCGCATGAAGCAAAGCGGACGTGCCCGACGTGCCCCCCTTGAGCCGCCGGACACGTCCGATGGTAGAACAGGCATTCATCCTGTTGCGCGCAGGCGCGGTCAGCGATTGCCGATTTGTCGCGCTGTGTCGGCGTCAGACCGGATCATCTCGGCCTTGTGATCCGGCTGCTGCTTTGCAACTTCGCCCGTCGGCATTCGAGGCCCCATCGACGCGCAGCCAGCGGCGAGCGGGATCATCAACATCCGTGCGAGCGGGATCATCAACATCCGTGCGAATTGAGTTCGAGTGAGCTTTGTCATACGAGTAAGGACCGATTCACCGCTCGATCGCCTACCTCCAGTTGTGTGGGGTCGTGACCTGGCGGATTGTGCCGGGCGGGTTGACTTCCTGTGGTGCGATCATAGGTTCGCCGATCGGAGCATTGCCACTCATGGCTCCGTTACCGCCGCTGTGGTCCCCCAGGTGATTACTCGCCATGATCTCGCTGCGCAGGTCCACGGCTGCGCGGTTCTGAGGGTCAAAGTTGATCGCCAGATTGACGGACTTGATCGCCCGCAACCCATCTCCCTGGGCCCAGTAGTCCTGAGCGATACGGAAATACTTGCGGCCAAGGTAGCGAGTGCCAATCGGACTCACGTGGTCGGCGTGGCTTGCCTGGTGGCGACGGAACTCGCAAGCCCCACGTTCGCCTACATCGTAGGCTTGCGGCTCATAAACGATGTGCGGCGTAATCAGCACAATCAGTTCACGGCGTTCGGTGGTTTCAGACCTCTGGCGGAACAGGAAGCCAATGCCGGGCGCGCTGCCGAGGAGTGGAATTTGCGAGGTGGTTGTGGCCGGATCCTCGCGCATCAAACCACCGATGATCACCGTGCAACCGTCTCGCACCATGATATTGGTCGTGACTTGAGTGAGTTCTTTGTCGAGCAGGGTAAAGCCTTCCTCAACGCGGATGTTGCCGGTGGAGAGCTCGGGATGCACCTCCATGCGAATCAGGCCGTCGCGGGAAATAAAAGGGCGCAGTCGCAATTGCGTACCCACCTCAAGGAACTGCACATTCCGGGCTGGGCTGGTTTCGGTCTGCGTGGTATTGACGCAACCCAGTTGCGCGCCGACCAGGAACTCCGCCTTTTGCTTGTTAACGCACATCAGGCGTGGCGTGGCGATGACGTTGGTGTCGCCGATGGTTTCCAAGGCCGACAGAAAAACGTCCAGGCTGCCATCAAGAAAGCCAAACTTCAGGCTGCCGTTTAACTTCATTTCGCCAAGATCGGCCGGCGGTTGCCCGCTGATGGGTCGAACGTTGGCCTTGTCACGCAGCAGCGCGAAGTCGACGCCAAAGCTATTTTTGTCCGCCAGCTTCACACTAAGGATCATGGCCTCGATGCAGACTTGCATCGGCCGTTGATCGAGTTCCTGAAATACCTGTTCGACCTGCGCCAGCACCGCTTCGTAATCGCGCACCAGCACGGCATCGCCACCCGCGAACGTATCGCCGCCGGCCGCGGCGTCATCGGCGGCGATGCCGATTTCACTCGATGCCGAGACGCTGCACACGCCAAAGTTCGCCGTTAGCAGCGGCTGGATCAGCGTTTTCAGATCGGAGGCCTTGATATAGTTGGGGCGGTAAATTCTCGCCTCCACTCGGTCGACCG
>SXHT01000230.1 GCA_005773095.1 Planctomycetaceae bacterium | reverse complement strand
CTTGGGGTTGTCGGGCTCGATGAGTTGCAGATAGTCGATTACGACCAGGCCCAGACCATTGCGGCGTTTGAGCCGGCGAGCGGCCGCGGCGATTTCGACGACCGTGCGTCCCGGCGAGTCGTCAACAAACAGGGGCGCCTGGCTTAATTCGGCCGCTTTATCGATCAATCGCCGGCGGTCTTCGTTTGAAATGGTACCGTTGCGCAACCGCTGCCCGTTGACCTCGGCGACCGAGCATAAGATGCGGTCGGCCAGTTCGACGCTCGACATTTCCAGGCTGACAAACAAGGTGGGCACGTGGACCTGCATCGTGACGTACTCGGCCATATTCAGTGCAAGCGCCGTCTTGCCCATGCTAGGACGCGCGGCGAGAATCACCAACTCTCCGTCGTGCAGTCCGCCTGTCAGGGTATCGAAATCGGTGAAGCCGGTCTCGATGCCGCCGATCGCATGCTCATGTTTCATGCGGGCGTCGATGCGGGCCATCGCGTCGACCAGGATGTCACTGATGTTGGACACATCGCCGCCGCCGCGGCCTTCAAGAATCGCGAAAATTTTCTGCTCGGCGTCGCTCAACAATTCGCGCGGCTCGTTGCCGGCATCGTAAGCGTCGCGGAGAATTTCAGTGCTGGCGTAGATCAGGGACCGAAGCGTGGCCTTGTCGCGCACGATTTCCGCGTATTGCACGGCATGGGCCGGGGTGATTTCAGCATTCATAACCTCCGCCAGATAGGCATGGCCGCCAATCGCCTCAAAATCACCGGTATGCTTGAGACGTTCAATCAAGAGCGTGAGATCGATGCGCTTATTGGCATCGTGCATATCGCGCAGTTGGGTGAAGAGCGTTCGGTTGGCCTCGTCGTAGAAGTCTTCAGGGCGAACCACCATCGACACATCATCGCAGCATTGGGCCATCAGCAAGATGCTGCAGAGGATCGACTTCTCGGCATCGAGACTGCGGGGCGGTTGCCGATCGAGAATCTCGGCCGAAACTTTGGTCTGCGAGCGCGGACGATCCCGACGTTAGAGCGTGGCCATGTGGAAACCCTCCCTGGGTGGCGTTGGAACGGTGGGACGGTGGGACGGAATACCCGTGGCCCCGTCGATCCACCCCCCGCAATCTACTTCGCCTTCGCTTGCTCCTTGCCCTCTTCTTCGGTCACGGCCGGCACCACCCAGACTTTGAGTTCGGTCTCGATGTCTTGGGCAATATGAATGACGACGGTGTACAGGCCCAGTTCCTTCAGGACGCCCTTGAGACGCACCTGGTCGGTGGTAATTGTAATCTCGTTGCGTTTGAGGGCGGCGACGATTTCTTGCGCGCCAACCGATCCATACAAGTGTCCTTCGTCGTTGGCATTCGCCTCGATCGTGACACTTTGCCTGGCGATTTGGTCGGCCAGCGAGCGGAGTCCAGCCATGCGGGCATTGTGGATATCCTGAAGTTTGGCCTTGTGCTTATCTACCATCCGCTTGTGGTGGTCGGTGGCAATGGTGGCCAGGCCCTGCGGAATCAGATAGTTCAAGGCGTAGCCGTGCTTGACCTCCACCACGTCACCTTGTTTGCCAACATGGTCGACCGATTGAATTAACAGCAGCTGCACGTTGTTGTGCCTGCCGCGCGGCAAACGCTTCACACCGGCGACTTTGTTTTTGGGGAATGCCTGGGTATTTGCCATGATCGGTCTCGTTTAGGGTAGGACGGATTCGCAATCCGTCCGCGTTTTAGGGTAGGACGGATTTAATCCGTCCCGAATCGATTCTTATTGGAGTGGCTACCGACCCCGGTATTGCAGCAGGACGGATTGGAGATCCGTCCTCCTTAAAAGGGAATGTCGTCGCCACCCGGACTGCCGCCACCCGCAGCACTCGTGGCGCCAACACCAGCGACACCGTAGGCGCCCAGATCCGAGGGGGGACCGTAATCCGCTTCGTCGTAGCTAGGGCCCGAGTGTTGCTCTTGCGGACGCTGTCGATTTGCCTGCCCGCCGGCCCCCTGCCCACTAGCCCCCTGCCCGCCAGCCCCCTGCCCACTAGCCAGTGACCCACCGCCGCGGGTGCCCAACAACTGCATTCGATCACCGACCACGCGGAGCTTGTAGTTCTTCTTGCCGTCTTTCTCCCAAGTATCGAGCTTCAGGTGTCCTTCGATAAATAGCGGCGACCCCTTGGAGCAATACTCGCTGACGACTTCGGCGGTGCGGCTCCACAAGGTGACATCCACAAAAGTTGTTTCTTCGATCCAGTCGCCGTTGGGACCCTTGCGGCGATCGTTGACCGCCAGGGTGATATCGCACACCGGAGTGCCGGTGGAAATGTATCGCAACTCGGGATCGCGCGTCAGGTTGCCGAGCAAGATGACGCGGTTGTAGCTAGCCATGGTTCCACTCCTTTACCGGTAGGGCAACGTGAATGAACAAATGTTCCATACAGCCATCACGTTACCGCGCCTGGGCGAACTTGGCAAGCAGTCGCGCAGTGCCTACTCTTCAGTTTCTGGTATTTCTTCGTCGAGGGCCACCCCCACCGGCGCGCCAACAGCCACCGGCTCGGCTCGCCGCATTGCGGCCGGTCCGGCCAGGGCGTGCTGCACGAGTACATCGACCAGCCGCGGCTCGACCCTGAGCAACAGTGATCGGACCACATTCTCGTTCAGCCGGAATTCGCGGTTCAGCTCAACGGTCTTACCGCTGCCCAGCTTGAAATACGTCAGCCAGTACGTGCCTTTGCGGTGCGCGCCAATAGGATATGCCAGCCGGCGATCTTCCCACAGCCGGTTCGCGAGAATGGAGCCCCCCAGTTTTTCAATCGTCTCGGCAATCTGGCCCGAGACGCCTGACGGATCGCGACTGTATTTGTTCGAGTCGAGAATGAACATGCCTTCGTAAACGTGCTCAGCCAAGTTCGCGCTCCTCGCCGGTTGCTTGCCGGCCTAAACATTTCGTGGTTTGCTGTGTTGGTAAATGAGGGGGAGCGTGCAGGAGAGAGAGGGTGGGGAACGCGATGGTCAATTCCATGTCAGGCGTCTGCCACTCTTCCGCTCACCCCCTGCCCCACTCCTGTTTATCCGTTGTACTTCGCCATCACCCGATCGACGCCGTCTCTCACCCAGTCCTGCACGGCATCCACCGATCGCTCGATTGCACCCGCCATCACGGAGGACTCTTCTTTGGTAAACTTGCCAAGCACATGGTTGGTGGCGTCAAACTCCGGATTTGGCGCTCCGATTCCGATTCGCAACCGTGCGAACCCGTCATGGCCCAGGCGGCGAATAATGTCCTCCAACCCTTTTTGCCCCCCCGACGAGCCGGATTTGCGAAGCCGCAGACTGCCAAGGGGCAGGTTGAAGTCGTCGCAAATAACGAGCAAATCAGAGTTTGTCAGTTGATAAAAATCTTGCGCAGGCTGCACGCTCCCGCCACTCAAATTCATGAACGTCTGCGGCCACAGTAGCAGCACCTTTTCGGCGCCGACCTGGCACTCGGCCAGATCAGCGCGAAACGCATGCTTGGGACGTTTTTGCGCGACCAGCTTCTCGGACAATTTGTCCAAAACGCCAAAGCCGACGTTATGCCGCGTCCCATCGTACTTCCCCCCTGGATTGCCGAGTCCCACGATCAACTTCATGACAATCGAAGCGCCGGATGCTACTTCTGGGCGGCCTCCTCTTCCTCGTCCCCAGGTTTGCGACCGATGATTTCTGGCTCGGCAACCGCGCCTTCGGCCGGCGCCACTTCGCCCATCACCTTCGGCTTCACACAGTGCAACAATAACACATCGCCTTCGGTGATCATTAAAACACCGCTCGGCAAGGCAACATCCCGGGCATGAATTTCCCCGCCGAGTCGCAACTCTTTGACATTGATTTCAATCTTATCCGGAATGGCCTCGGCTTCGCACTCAATTTCCACGGTATGCACGATCACTTCGACCATGCCGCCCTCTTTGACACCCGGGGCGTCACCGCGAACTTCGATCGGCACTTCCACGCTGACGCGTTCGTGTTCCGAAATTCGGCTGAAGTCAACGTGCAGGACGCCAATACCGTACACGTCCCACTGCATGTCGCGGACGAGCGCTTTCTCGTTCACGGCGCCTTTCAGCTCAACCACGCGCGCGTGGCGCCGGAGCATCGCGGCCAGATCGTCGTCGGCCACCGCCAGGTTGACATTTTGCTCGCCGTGTCCGTACAGCACCGCCGGCACCAAACCGGCAATTCGCAGGCGTTTAATATGCTGCTTGCCCGTGGTTTCACGAGCCGCCACTTTTAAGACCTCCGCCATGTGAGTTCCTCGAGCGCCGTTGGGCCGATCCGAATTGGAATCGATCGAAACGAGTCATTGTGCCGTAAACTGGAGAAATTGCAAGCCCGAAGGGAAGCCGCCCACAACCAGGCAGATTTCTGTGTTGAGTGCCAGGGTCGGAGCGAAGCGATGGCCCATTGAACGTAAAGGCAGGGCCTTCCCCGACCCGCTTTGCGCGTGCCCGTCCGACCCTGCCACCCCCGTCGCAGTTTGACCAACCGATTGACGGTGGGATGCCGCCCCGGGGCCGATCGATGCTCCGCCGTAGGGGGAGCGAAGTCGGCCCAAGCTGAGGGATTTCGCCATGCCTGGCCGTCACCGCAGGAATTGTCAAACAAAAGGTACAGCAATTTTTCGCCGCGGATCGCGATTTTCGGCCATCCGGCGCCACGACCGATCAATCAAACAGGCGGCTGACCGATTCGTTGCGATGGATACGCTTGATAGCCTCACCGAGCAGAGGGGCCACGCTGAGGACCTTGATTTTCGGCAGCACTTGATCGGGCCGAAGGGGAATGGAGTTCGTGATGACAACTTCCCGCAGCGGCGCCTGCATCATCCGTTCGATCGCCGGGCCGCAGAGCACGCCGTGCGAGGCGGCCACGTAGATTTCCTTCGCGCCCCGATTGGCCAGCACGGTGGCAGCGCCGCAAATCGAGCCGGCGGTGCTGATCATGTCATCGAACATCAGGCAGATTTTGCCTTCGATTGGGGCGCCGATCAGGTTCTCCTGCCTGGTCTGTTCGGCGCTCGCCCGACGCTTATCGACAATCGACAGCGCGGCATTCAGCCGCACGGCATGGCCGCGCGCGCGCTTAATACTGCCCACGTCGGGACTCACGACCACGATCTCCTTCGTGGGCAAGTTGAGACTGAGAAAATAGTCATTCAGCACCGGCGCGGCGTAAAGATGGTCCACCGGCACGTCGAAAAAGCCCTGAATCTGGGCGGCATGCAGATCCATCGTCAATACTCGATTCGCCCCTGCCCGCGAAATCAGATCGGCCACCAGCTTGGCTGTGATCGGCACGCGCCCTTCGTCTTTGCGATCCTGTCGGGCATAACCGAAATACGGGATCACGGTTGTGATGCGCTCGGCGCTGGCTCGTTTGCAGCTGTCGATCATGATCAGCAGCTCCATCAGATGCTCATTGACCGGAGGGCAAGTCGGCTGCACCAAAAACACGTCGCGGCCGCGGACATCCTCGTCAATCTTGCAGGAAATCTCGCTATCGGGAAAATTTCCCAGCGTGACACCGCCGATGGGAAGCCCCAGGTAGTCGCAGATTCGCCCGGTGAGTTGTGGATTGGCGCGGCCGCTAAAGATTTTGAGGTCGTTCATGATGGGTATGGGTTGCGACTCGCCGAGCGTCGGTTGGACGCCGGCTAGGAAAGCGTTCCGACCTCCGACTTGACTCTTTGCATCTCCCCTTCGACCTCGCGCAGTTCGTCGAGATTATTGATGCTGAGTGCCTCGCACGGCTGCAGTACGTCGAGCGCTCGCACATCCTTGCCGGCCCTCGACAGCGCCGCTGGGCAGTCCGTCAGATAGTATTCCCGCTGGGCATTGTTGGACTGAATCTGGTTAAGGGCTGTGAGCAGGTCAGGGCCGTTGAAGACGTACGTGCTCAGGTTGACTTCGGTGATTCGCTTTTGCTCGGGCGTGGCGTCCTTTTCCTCGACAATTCCCGCGAACCTATGGTTCGAGTCGCGCACCACGCGGCCCAGGCCGGTAGGATTCTTTTTGTGAGCGGTTCCCAGGATGCAGGCCGGATGGGAACGATCAAACTCGGCAAACAGGGCCTGGATCGAGGCGGGCTGCATCATCGGCGAATCGCCTGCCACCACCAGAACCGGTCCGTCGTGGTTGGCGATCAGATCGCGGCACATCATGACGGCATGCCCGGTGCCTAACTGTTCGACCTGCAGCGCAAAACGGATGCCTTGGCGTCCGCCGAGTTCGTGCTTGACATCTTCCGCACGGTAGCCCACGACGACGATGATTTGTGCGACGCCGGCATCTTCCAGCGCGTCGATGACATACTGAATCATCGGCCGGCCGAGCACGGGAAAAAGGACTTTGGGCAACTCGGATTTCATGCGAGTGCCTTTGCCGGCGGCCATCACAATGGCGATTCGTTGACTCATGGAATGCGATCTCGAGGGCGGAGCAGGAGCCTTTATCATGGCACGAGAACACGGGGCCGCGAAAGGGGTGGGGAGTTGGTTTGCCGTGGGAGACTCCGCCTGCAGGCGGCTGTGCTCGTGGAATGGCCTTTCGGCGACGGCACGAAAACCGCCCATGGCGGAACTTGAGCATTGCGTTGACACCCGCCCCTCCGGCTCTAAAATAACGTGTTTTCCCGTAGCGGAATCCACAGTCATCGAGGCGTTGCCCCGTGTCGACCCATCATCTCACGCCGATCCTGAAGGCCGACGTCCTTATCGAAGCGCTGGGCTGGATCCGCCAATTTCGCGACAAGTACACCGTCATCAAATTGGGCGGCAGCGTACTGGAGCATCCCGACCAGTTGCGGCACCTGTTGCTGGATATTGTGTTCATGGAGACGGTCGGCATGCGGCCGGTGGTGGTTCACGGCGGCGGCGCGGCGATCAGCCGTGCGATGGACGAAGCCGGGCTGAAACCTCGCTTCATTCAGGGGCGCCGCTACACCGACGACGCCACGCGCGCAATTGTCGAGCAGGTTCTGGCCTACGAAACCAATGAGATGATTGCCGATCGAATTGAGGAACTTGGCGGCCGGTCCGCCCCACTCAACTTTCGCACCAAAAACGACGTGCTGATCGGCGAGAAGCTCAGGCTTACCGACGACTCCGGCCAGCCGATTGAGTTGGGACACGTGGGGGTGGTCACTCGAGTCGATCTGTCGACGATTCACAATTTGTGCATTGCGGACATCGTGCCGGTCATCCCCTCGATGTGCCGCACCGAGTCGGGGGAAAAACTGAATGTCAACGCCGATACGGCCGCCACCGCTGTGGCTCAGGCGCTGGGAGCCGAAAAAATGATGTATCTGAGCGACGTGAACGGCGTCCGCGCGAACCAACACGACCCGTCATCCGTGATCAGCTCATTGACCGCCAGCCAGGCGCGGCAAATGATCCAATCGGGAGCGATCGATCAAGGCATGATTCCCAAAATCGAAGCTTGCCTGGAAACGCTCGACAAAGGCATTCGCAAGATCCACGTGATCGACGGCCGGCAGCGACACTCCCTGTTGCTGGAAATCTACACCAACACGGGTGTCGGCACCGAGATCGTCAAGGACCCCACCTAACCCGAACGGAACAGGCCATGGCAACGGTTGACTTCGCATCGTCGCAAGCAACGATCGAGCTCTTTGATCGCTATGTGATTCCGAATTACCGCCGGTATCCGCTGGTGCTGGTGCGTGGCGAAGGTTCGTACATCTGGGACAGCGAGGGTAAGAAGTATCTTGATTTCTTCCCCGGCTGGGGCTGCAATCTGTTGGGCCACTGCCCCCCTCGCGTGGTGCAAGCGGTTCAAGAGCAGGTGGCCACGCTGATCCATGTTCCCAACACCTGGTATATGGAGCCGCAGGGCCGTTGGGCGCAAATGCTCAGCGAGCGGAGCTTCGGCGGGCAGGCTTTTTTCTGCAACAGCGGAACCGAAGCCAATGAGGCAGCCATCAAGCTCGCCCGGCTGCAGACCCCCAAGGAACGCTACAAGATCATCACGTTCACGGGCGGATTCCACGGCCGCACGCTGGGCGCGCTAACGGCCACGGCCCAGCCCAAGTACCACGAGGGCCTGGGCCCGCTGATGGCCGGCTTCGTCTACGCTCCCTACGGCGATCTTGAGGCGGCGGCCAAACTCGTCGACCGCGAGACGTGCGCGATCATGATCGAGCCCGTGCAAGGTGAAGGGGGAATAATTCTTCCCCCCGATGGCTTCCTGCAAGGCTTGCGAAAACTGGCCGACGAAAGCAACTGCCTCTTGATCTTCGACGAAGTGCAATCAGGCTGCGGCCGCACGGGCGAATGGTTCGCCTACCAGCATTTTGGCGTGACGCCCGACATCATGACGCTGGCCAAAGCAGTCTGCGGCGGCATCGCCGGCGGCGCACTGCTGACAACGCCTGAAATTGCTCCAGGCTTGCGCCCCGGAATGCATGCCGCCACCTTCGGTGGCAATCCGATCGCCGCCAGGGCCGGCATCGCTTTTCTGGAAAGCATCGAACAGGACGATCTGCTGGCCCATAGTCGGCAACTCAGCGATCTCTTCCGCAGTCGCCTGACGACCCTCAAAGCCGAGAGCGATCTGGTGCGCGAAGTGCGCATTCTGGGCCTGATGATCGGCATCGAATTGTCGATCGACGGAACCCAAATCGTGCAGCGCTGCATGGATCGCAACCTGCTGGTCAACTGCACGCATGGCACGGTCATCCGCCTGTTGCCGGCGATGAACATCAGCGAGGCGCAAGTACACGACGGTTGTGATATTCTGGCGGACGTTATCAAGTCGGCGGAAGTGTAGCGCGCACCTGCCATGACACATCAAACCCGAAAATCGCCCTCCGTCGGATTTCACGGTTTACACCCATGAGACATCTGCTCACCGTTGCCAGCCTCAAACCGGGCGAAATCGACCGGATCTTTGCGATTACGGAAGAT
>SXHT01000229.1 GCA_005773095.1 Planctomycetaceae bacterium | reverse complement strand
GGCATCATGAACCCCTGGTGGAACTCGCCGCAGCTGGCGCTCTGTTTGTTTCCCGATTGGTTTGGGCCACGCCAGCCCGACTGGCCGCCGCAGATCGTTCATACCGGCTTTCCGCTCTGGGATGAGCGCGAGGTGACGCCGATCTCCCCCGAAGTGGAAGCGTTTTTACAGGCCGGCGGTGCTCCGATTGCATTCACGCCCGGCTCGGCCATGCTGCACGGGCACGAGTTTTTTCGCGCAGCCGTGGAGGCCTGCCAGCGCACCGGCCGCCGCGGCATCCTGCTGACACGACATCCAGAACAAATTCCGCGGCAACTTCCGCCGTCGGTACGGCATTTCGACTTCGTGCCGCTGGGACAATTGCTGCCGCGCTGCGCTGCAATTGTGCATCACGCGGGTGTGGGCACCTTGGCGCAGGGGCTGGCCGCGGGAATACCGCATGTCGCCATGCCCATGGCTCACGATCAGCACGACAACGCTGCCCGCCTCGCGCGCTTGGGTGTGGGCGCTTCAATTGCAACGAAACAGTTCACCAGCGCAGCCTTAGCGCGGACACTTCAATCGCTGCTTTCGTCCAACGACGTGATTCGCCGCTGCCAGGAGCTGCACGATACGTTCGACACGCCGGCCACGCTTCGGAAATCCTGTGAGAGAATTGAAAATCTCGCGGCTGATCAAACGCTCGGTAAGTAGCCGGCGTCACCGCAGACTGGCCGCAAGGCTGTCGAACTGGTCGCGGAGTTTGCTTAGTTCGTCACGCAGCTCGGCAAGCTCGGCGCGGAGTTCGGCGAGCCCCATAAGGTTCGTTGCCGGTGATGTGGGCCGCGACGGGGCAGGGGGGCGGTCGTGATCATCCTCGATCAAGCGCGCCGCCTGTCCCTGGTACTCGGCACGCAGCTTTTCCAGCTCGCGGTCCTCGTACAAGGCATGGGTCAGCACGTGGCCGCGTCCTTCGGAGGTGAGCGAAACGAGCAGGCCTTTCTGCTTGAGAGAATCGAGCACCGGACGTAACGCCGCGACGTCGGCGATGGGCTCCATGCGCGAAGCGCGGCCACGCAGCTCCCCCTCGGTTTGCGCGCCGCGCAAGAGCAGCTCAGCCATCACGGCAAGCTCGACCTTGTCAACTCCAAGCCACTCATAAAGCAAATGCTTGAAACGCGCCACGCGACTGCTGCTTTGCACTTCAACGACCGCGCCCACCTGCTTCAAGCGGTCAAGCGATTCTTCCACGTTGTCGGCTTCCAACTCCATCAGCGGGTAGCGATTGTTTTTTTGGTTACACCCGGATACAAGCGCCGCCAGCGACATTGGATACGTGTCGGGCACAGTTTTTGCCTTTTCCACCAATACCCCCACCACACGCCGATCACGCGCAGCAAGCGGCCGCCATGTGCGTTCATTCATGCGTCAAGACCTCACATTACAAGTTGATGCAGCAGTTTAGCCGCGCGGCCGAGTACCCACCAGGGTGCACCGTGAAGCAGGCCATAGCCGCAAACTCCGTCAATTGGTAAAACGATGGCGAATGTAACCTGGGAGTGCTGAACATGTCCTGCCAACTTGCCGACAAGCGGTTTCTGATCTTCGTTGACGACCTGATGAACGCCGGCCCGATTTGGTTCGACGCACGGGTCGTGATCGATCGCCACTTTGTCTCCAGCCGCAAGCCGGACGATCTACCGGAATTCTGTCAGGGAATCGTACGAGTCGTCGCGGGATAACCAACGTGCTGCAAACTTTTGCCACCATCTTTGGCCTCCTGGCGGTTCCGCTGCTCGTGGGGCTCAATGCGTTCTTTGTCGCGGCGGAATTTGCTCTCGTTGCCGTGCGACGGACGCGCGTCGAAGAAATGGTCAACGCCCGCTGGGTAGGCGCCAGCGCCGTGCGTCACGCAGTCAACCACCTCGACGATGCCATCGCGGCGACACAGCTTGGGATCACGTTGGCCAGCCTCGCGCTGGGATGGATCGGCGAGCCGGTGGTTGTCAAGATCGTGGAGCCAGCACTGGTGTGGATGCCCGATCCCTGGCTTTTTTTTACCAAGCACGGCATTGGCGTGACCGTGGCTTTTGTGCTGATCACATTCCTGCATGTGATTCTCGGCGAGCTGGCGCCAAAGGCAATCGCGCTTCAGCGGCCCGACAAGGTAGCGCTCCTGGTGAGCCCGCCGCTGTTGATCTTCAGCAGGCTGATGCGACCGTTTATCACAGTTCTCAACGGCCTGGGCAACCTGGTGGTTCGGCTGTTTGGCTTCGAGCCCGTCCAAGGGCATCAGATGCTGCACTCGGTGGAGGAACTAGCGCTATTAATCGAAGAAACCCGTCGCGCCGGAGTGTTGCCTCGCGACCAGGCAGAGTACGTGCACAACGTGTTTCGTCTGCCGGAAAAAAAAGTCCGAGACTGCATGGTGCCGCGCGAGCAGATGGCCGGTCTGGAACTCCACATGCCCGAGGAACAAGTTCTCGCGGCAGTGCGCGACGGCGCTCACACGCGGATGCCGGTGTACGATGGCGACTCGCAGAACATCGTGGGGATTGTGAACACGAAGGACCTGTTTTACTTGTTCAGCGTGCGCGGAATTGTCGTGCTTGACGACGCGATGTATCCGCCAATCTTCGTCGATCCCGACCGGCCGATCTCCGAGATGCTGCGGCATTTCCGCCGCACCCGACGGCCCATGGCGATCGTGCGCGACCGGGAAGGGACAATTCTGGGCATGATCACGCTGGAAGACATCATCGAAGAGATCGTCGGCGAGATCGAAGATGAGCACGATTTGCCGCCACGCTACAAGCCGCTGCCGTAGCCGGGATGTAGCGCGCGCGGCAACCGGCTTGCCCAAGGCGGGGTGTTCGCTCGACTTGTTTATTGCTTGGGACCAACCAGCTCGATGATATTGCCGTCGGGATCACGCACACAGGTGAGGTAAACTCGATCGGCCAAACTCTTGGGCAAGGCGACCGGTCCTTTGCCAAGGGGCTCAACGCCTGCGTTCTTAAGCCGAGCCAGGGCGGCGTTTTGATCGGCAATGTGCAGCGTCAGGTAGCGAAAACCGTACTGCGATGGCACAAACGAGTTGTCGCCCTGCCTGGCTTTGTGGCCGGGGATGCTGGATAGCTTGAGCCTGGTGGCGCCGGCGCCTTCGCCGAGCACCAGCACGCGAATGTTGTCGAGGGCCGGGCCGTCGGTGAGGCCGGCTTCCTTGCAGATGTCGCCCGGCACGCTGAACGAGGTGACCTCGCGAAAGCCAATCGCCTCGGTGTAAAACCTCGCCGATGCGTCGGGATCGCTCACGAAACAGCCGATGTCGATCGTCGGTTGTGAAAACTCCGTTGGCGTCGCGGGCTCAGGATCCACCGCAAGCACGCCACCTACGATGAGTACCACAACCGCCGCGATTGCCAATCCAAGCACTTCGAGTTGCCAGGGAAACGAACGAGCCATGCCAGTCAGACCTCCATGTGGGATTGCCGAGACCGAATGGCCCCGGCCGAGTTTTGCAAGCCTGCAATTCTAGGGGATGGCCGCGCAGGAGGCGAGTGGGCCGCAGAACTCCGCAGGGCCGATGAGCTATCCGCCGCACGCCCGGCTGTCCCGTAGGGCCGGCTGTGCCGTAGGGCCGGCTGTGCCGGCCAGTCCCGTAGCGCCGGCTGTGCCGGCCAGCGTTGAGTGATGGCACCAATCACAGCCGACACACTCGCACGGCCGGATTTCCCGCACGGCCGGCCAGTCCCGTAGGGCCGGCTGTGCCGGCCAGCGTTGAGTGACGGCACCAAACACAGCCGACAGACTCGCACGGCCGGCCAGTCCCGTAGGGCCGGCTGTGCCGGCCAGCGTTGAGTGACGGCGCCAAACACAGCCAAGCACAGCCGACACATACAATACTGCCGCACGGCCGGCACGGCCGGCCCTACAAATTGCCAGGCTTTAACACGCTCCGCCCACGCGGGTTTCAAGCTCCGAGCTAATCGTTGAGCGATTCCCGCAGATTTGCCCAGCCGGTGCGGGCGAACTGGTCGGGGGAGAGGCGGAGTTGGTCTTTCCGCCTGGTGATCGATTGGTTGAGCCTGGCCACGATTTTTGGCTCGCGGCGATTCAATTCTCTTTGAATCGTATCCTTGAGGCTGTCGCCAAGTTCATGCGCCGCCTGGCCCTCGAGCTTGCTGATCCGCTGAAGATCGAACTTGAGTAGCTTGAGCTGGACCTTCGTAATCGATGGTTCCAGAGCAATCGACGGCAACACTCCGCCACTTTCAAGCTGAATGCCGATGTCGCCCGCCACAAAGACCTCCACGGTGCCCTTCGCCTCGACGTGGGCGTTAAGCATCTTGATCCCCTTCCGCCAGCGTTCAAGGCGGGCATCTCCGGCCAGTTTGGCGGTCAGCGAGAGGCCGAACCCCATTCGGCCACCCTGCATCTCCAACCGCGAGACCTGTATCTGCAGGTTCTCCTCGGGGTCGACCAGCCGGACCCGATACATCTCCCAGAGGCCGTCTTTCACGATTTTGGTACGGCGTTTGAGGTCCCACGCAAAGGGCTTGCCCCGCAACTTATAGCCCACGGTAACTTTGCGGGTTTGGCCCCAATCGTCGTCATCGACGTATTCCGCTTTAAGTTGCTCGCGAACGATGTTTTCGATCAAGCCGGCTACCAGGGAATGGCCCTCCTCCGGGCGAGTGGCGGGTAGGCTGGTCGGGCCGTTTGTCGGCGCGGCAATCAGCGAAAGGCCGCCCACCAGTGGACCCGCCACAAGGGTGATACCAAATGTCCAACGAGCGAAACGCATAGAGGTTTAATCGGCGAGTATCCGTTCACGGGCCGGGGGGTGGCTCATTTTTCCCGGCGAATTAAACGAGGTGTGTCGTCCTGTTGCGTGGTTGTCGAACGTGTTTCCCGAGAAAATGTGCTGTCCCCTTCCCTTTGCCCATGAACGGACACGTTGGCGATAGCAGGTGTCCCGGTCTGGAAATGTTGAAGCAGTCGGCATCCTGAATCGGGCTTTTCTTGCTACGCAATAATTCTCCTGAAGTTCGGCGAACTTTTCCTTGGCCGTCGCGTAGAATTTCGACGGACAGAGGTACGGCAACTTGCCCCACGTGGTCAGACATTTCACCCATCGCCCATGCTGGGCGGCGCCGCCGGGGCAGGCTTGCCATAAGGAGAAGAGGTATTCTATGGCCGCGCGCGAACGATGTCGTGAAAGTTTCTTGCCAGATCCTAGCCCCGAGGAAATCCGCCGCGAAACCGCAGCGATTCGCCAGACCTGGAGTCCGCGCGAACGCGACCGGCGGTGCCACTACCGGCCGACGCCCTGGCTGCCGCCTGTGTTTCAAGTCCGCGAGTTGCCGGACGTGATTTTGGAGGAAGGGGCTGCTTGAAAGTTTAGCCGTCACGCTCCGCGTAATGAGCGCCTTGGTTTGCCGGTTGAGCTTGCAACAAGGCGGTCATCGCGCCGAGGCGCTCATTACACGGAGCGTGATGGCTACAATCAGGCCATGCTGCCACGGCCCATCGATAGCTCGTTCCAGATTCGACCGTTCGAGCCACATCCGCTGTTTCGTAGCGGACATGCACAAACACTTGCCGGGGCGTATCTGCCCGGGCAGTTCTATCCGTATCGAGCACGTCAGCACCACGTCACGCTCGCCGACGGCGATCTCCTTGTGCTGCACGACGACCAGCCTGCCGAGTGGCGTGATGGCGACGAGAGCGTCGTGCTGATTCACGGCCTCGGTGGAACACACCAAAGTGGCTACATGCAGCGCATCGCGGGCCGGTTTTGCGATCATCGCGTGCGAACCTTCCGGATGGATCTGCGGGGGGTCGGCGCGGGCGAGAGGCTAGCCCGGCTGCCGTATCATGGCGGATGTTCGGACGATCCCGCGCACGTGCTTCGTCACGTTGCGCGGCTCTGTCCTGACTCGCCGACCACGCTGATCGGCTTTTCGTTAGGTGGCAACATTGTGCTCAAGCTGCTCGGGGAGATTGGGGCGGGGGATTGTGGAAACCTGGTCGCGGGGATCGCCGTTTCACCGCCGGTGGAACTGGCCACATGTTGCCAGCGACTCCAAGAACGAGACAATCGCTGGTACGACCGACGGTTCGTCGGGGCATTGATCCGGCAACATCGGCGGCGGATCAAGTTGGTGCCGGGCACGCCGCCCATGCCGTTTGCGTCGAACCCAAAGACGCTATTCGAGTTGGACGATTGCTTTACGGGCCCGATCAACGGCTTTGGCGACGGGGCCACCTATTATCGCGAGTGCAGCAGTGCTCCATTGGCGCCCGAGATTCGCAAGCGGACGCTGATCCTCGCCGCGGCCGACGACCCAATCATTCCCATCGAAATTTTTAGTCGGCTTTGTCTTCCGCCGAATGTTTCATTGCACATCGCCTCCAGCGGCGGCCACTTGGGATTCGTCAGCCGCCGGGGGCGCGACCCAGATCGCCGCTGGATGGACTGGCGGATTTTGGAATGGGTCGCAGGAAAGAATTTCGATCAAACCCGCTTCTTCCACTCTCGCTCGTGCCGCTTGTCGTGAAGGACACCAAAGACGATCACCGTCGATTCGACAACTCGATAGTAAACGACATGCGAGAAGCGAGCGATGAGCGTCCTGCGCACATTGCCACGGACGATGGCATGGATCGTCGGTGATCTGCGAAGACGTAGAAACACGATCCCCGCTTCGGCCATGAAGGCGTGCCCGAGGCCCGCCTGGCGCTTCTCGTACCACGAAAAAGCTGCGCCCAAGTCCTGCTCAGCTTCCGGTAGCACGATGAATGCGTGCATTTCTAAGGCCCCGTGATTCGGCGATTCACTTCTTCCCAGGAACTGCCTTCCAACGGAGTGCTTTCGTACTTCGCTATGCGACGATCGAGTTCTTCGCGATGCCACTCAGGCATCTCATCCCGAAGAAGCAATTCATCCGAGACCTCGCTGATCAATTCCCATTGTTCGTCAACGCTCAGTTGACGAATCTGTTCTTTCAATGCTTCGATCATGGATCGTTCTCCTTTCTTCTATTCTACACCAAAATCGGCTTAATGACTTCGCCGGCGACGTCGGTCAGGCGGAAGTCGCGGCCTTGGAAGCGGTAGGTCAGCTTCAAGTGGTCGATGCCCAGCAGGTACAGCAGCGTGGCATGGACGTCGTTGACGCGGACCTTATTTTCCGTGGCAAAGTAGCCGAACTCGTCGGTGGCGCCGTAACTCATGCCGCCTTTGATGCCGCCGCCAGCGAACCACATCGTAAAGCCCGCGATATGATGGTCGCGGCCGTCCCCCTGGGCCATTGGCGTGCGACCAAACTCGCTGCCGAAGACGATCAACGTGTCGTCGAGCATTCCGCGCTGCTTAAGATCGCTGATCAGCGCCGCGGTTCCTCGATCGACTTCCGCGGCGGTGCCGGCGGAGTGTGCTTTGACACTGCCGTGATGGTCCCAATCGCGGTGATAGAGCTGAATAAACCGCACGCCGCGTTCGGCCAGCCGCCGCGCCAGCAAACAGTTTGAACCAAACGTTCCGTCGCCGCCTTGTGTGCCGTAGAGATCCAAGACGTGCTTAGGTTCGTCGCGCACATCCATCAGTCCCGGCACGCTGGCCTGCATGCGAAATGCCATTTCGTACTGGCTGATCCGGGTGGCGATCTCGGGATCGTCCAGGGCTTGATTCTCAATCTGATTGAGCTTCCGCACGGCCTCGACCACGTCGCGCTGGCGCCCCACGTCCACGCCCTTGGGATTCGCCACGTACAACACCGGATCCCCCGTACTGCGAAACTCGACGCCTTGAAAGCGGCTTGCGAGAAAGCCGGAGTGCCATTGCCGGGCGGCGATTGGTTGTTTCTGGCCGAATTTTCCGGTGGAGACCATGACGACAAAGCCGGGCAGTTCCTCGCTGTCGGCGCCCAGGCCATACAGCAGCCACGAGCCCGCACTCGGCCGCCCAGCAATCATTGTTCCCGTATTCATGAAGGTATGGGCCGGATCGTGATTGATGGCCTCGCCATGCAGCGAGCGGACGATGCACATCTCGTCGGCCGCCATCTCGCCCAGCAGCGGCCAGATGCTGCTGAATTCCTGTCCGCTCTTGCCGTACTTCCTGAATTCGTGCTGCGGCGCAAAACAGTTCAGCTTGGCGCCTTGCAGTTGCGCGATCTGCTGTCCCTGGGTAATGCTCTGGGGCATGGGCTGGCCGTGCATCTCTCTCAGTTTAGGCTTGTCGTCGAACGTCTCCAGATGCGACATGCCGCCGGCCATGTAAAGCCAGATCACTCGCTTGGCTTTGGGCGTGAAGTGCAAAGGGTGTACGACGCCGCTCCAGCGATCCGTGCTCGTGGCAGCCGCATCTGCCAAACCGCCCGCGAGTGGATTGAGCGGGTTGAGCAGCGAGGCCAGCGCGATCGAACCCAGGCCGCGGGCACCGCGGCCAAGCATTGCACGCCGACTCAGATGCTGTGGATTAAAAAACGGGTCCATGGTCAGTTCCTTGTGATCGTGGCGTGCAAATTCAGGATCGTGCGGGCGATGGAGGTCCAGGCAGCCAGCTCGGCGGCATCGAGGTCGCTTGCTTTGGGCCGCGCCCCGACGGTTAATAACTCGCTGGCCGCATTCGCATCGCCTCTGAATTGTGCCAGATGATTCTCGAACAAGGGGACTAGCACTTCCGCCTCGGCGGGTTTAATCGGCCGCGAGAGCGCTCGGCGGAAGGCGTAATCGAGTCGCGCATGTGGCGACGATCCGCCGCCGTCGTTACGCATGATCATCTCCGCGAACACCCGAGCCGCCTCCACGTACGTGGGATCGTTCAGCAGCACCAGCGATTGCAGAGGCGTGTTCGAGCGCACACGGTCGGCCATGCACTCCTCGCGGCTCGGCGCGTCGAAGGCCAGCAGGCTCGGATGCAGATACTGCCGTTGCCAGTGGGTGTAGACGCCGCGGCGATAAAGGTTGTCTCCCTCGTCATTCTGCCATTCGCGTTCGGGGAAATTCAGATGCGCCCAATAGCGTGGCGGTTGATAGGGCTTGGCGCTGGGGCCCCCGACACGCTCGACCAACAGACCGCTGATCCACAATGCATGGTCGCGCACCACCTCAGCATCCAGACGGAATCGTCCCTGCCGGGCAATCCACCGATTGAACGGATCCTTGGCCCGCAAATCCGGCGGCGTGGTTGAAGATTGGCGATAGGTCGCCGACATCACAATCTGCTTCGCCGTTCGCTTAAGGTCCCAGCCGTTGTCAATCAGGTCGGCCGCCATCCAATCCAGCAGTCCGGGATGGCTGGGCCAATCCCCCTGAGCGCCCAGGTCGTCGAGCTTGCGCGACAGCCCAGATAATCCCTCCTTCTAACGACACTAAATCTTTTAAGTATAATACTTTGTAACAACTAAGTAAAATGCATAGATCATCTTAAATGCTTGTTTATATTGGT